>NZ_CALJRY010000074.1 GCF_937976295.1 uncultured Rothia sp.
TGCGTAGGCGCGGAGGAAATATGCGGCGCCCCGCCTCTGCTTAGTTAGGGGAGGAACGAGGACGGTCACCGACTCCTCTAGTGCTCAGCCTGAGGAAATATGCGGCGCCCCGCCCCTCCCAACCTGAGAGGAACGAGGACGTACGCCGTCCCTCACAGATTCCGCCCCTCAAGCTTTCACGTCAAGAGGCTGGGTTAGTCTTCGTGCGCAACCTTCACGGTCACGCCGTTGAAGGTCACGGTATCGCCGGGGTGCAGCTGCTTGCCGCGTGCTTCCTCAATGTCGCCGTTGACCTTTACCAGGCCGTGCTGAATGACCTCGCGTGCCTGCGCGCCGTCCTCTACGAGGTTGGCGAGCTTGAGGAACTGGCCGAGGCGGATCATGTCGTCGCGAATAAAAATTTCTTCCATGCTTCCTAGTTTATCCCGCCGGGTGCGTCCCGGATTCCCGAAAATGGGGGAGCGGTGGGCCGGGTAGGCGTACCCAGGGACGGGGTGGTGATGGTACCCTAGTGTCTTGCATCAAAAAGTGTGCATACCGCGCCGATGAGCGCGAATACGGGCGCCCCGTTCTGGGTTGCGTCCCTTATCAACCCGAACTCACGCACGTCACAGCCGGTGGCGGGGCAGAAGGAGTAACTATGGCTGAAAAGTCCACCCTCGATAACGTTATTGCGCTCGCGAAGCGCCGCGGCTTTGTTTTCCAGGCCGGTGAAATTTACGGCGGTTCCCGCTCCGCATGGGACTACGGCCCCCTCGGTGCAGAGCTGAAGGAAAACATCCGTCAGCAGTGGTGGCAGCGTTTCGTCCGCTCCCGTGCGGACATGGTTGGCCTGGATTCTTCCGTTATTCTGCCTCGTGCGGTGTGGGAGGCGTCCGGTCACGTGGCGACCTTCACCGACCCGCTGGTTGAGTGCCTCTCGTGCCACAAGCGTCTGCGTCAGGATCACCTGCTGGAGAACTTTGAGGCGAAGAAGGGCCGCGCGGCTGAGGGTATGGAAGAGATCGCTTGCCCGAACTGTGGTACCCGTGGTGAGTGGACTGAGCCGCAGAACTTCTCCGGTCTGATGAAGACCTACCTGGGCCCGGTCGATAATGAGGAAGGCCTGCACTTCCTGCGCCCGGAGACCGCTCAGGGTATTTTCGTGAACTTTAACAATGTGGTGACTGCTTCTCGTAAGCGCCCGCCGTTCGGTATTGGCCAGATTGGTAAGTCGTTCCGTAACGAGATCACTCCCGGTAACTTCATTTTCCGTACTCGTGAGTTCGAGCAGATGGAAATCGAGTACTTCGTGCACCCGGATGACGCTGATAAGTACTTCAACGAGTGGGTTGAGGACTGCTGGAACTGGTTCGTTGACCTGGGCATTAACCCGGATAACATGCGCCGCTTCGACGTTCCTAAGGAGGAGCGTGCGCACTACTCGGCTGGCACCATTGACGTTGAGTACCGCTTCGGCTTCCAGGGTTCGGAGTGGGGCGAGCTGATGGGCGTTGCGAACCGTACCGACTACGACCTGGGCGTGCACAACGAGCACTCCAACGCCAAGCTCGAGTACTTCGACCAGGCCACCGGCGAGCGCTACGTGCCGTACGTGATTGAGCCGTCCTTCGGTCTGACCCGTTCGATGATGGCGTTCCTTGTTGACGCATATGTCGAGGATGAGGCACCCAACACTAAGGGTGGCGTGGATAAGCGCGTCGTGCTGAAGCTCGACCCGCGCCTGGCACCGGTCAAGGCTGCTGTCCTGCCGCTGTCGAAGAAGGCTGAACTGTCTGAGCCGGCAACCAAGCTGGCGAATGAGCTGCGCGGCCTGTGGAACGTGGACTACGACGAGGCGGGCGCTATTGGCCGCCGTTACCGCCGCCAGGATGAGATCGGTACCCCGTTCTGCATCACCGTGGACTTTGACACTCTCGAGGATCAGGCTGTGACCATCCGCGAGCGCGATACCATGAACCAGGAGCGTGTGGCTCTGGATCAGGTGAAGTCCTACCTGGCTGCACGTCTGGCAGGCTAAAAATATTCATAACATGGTCGGCGGGTAGCTTCTTAGAGCGAAAGAGGCTACCCGCCGTCGTGTATTTGGGCTACCCTGGTTAGACTGATTGGCACGATTGGCACGATTGACGTGAGCGAAGGAAAGGTGCACGGACATGGCTGAACGTCTCGGCGAAAAATTTGAGATTCGCCCTTGGCAGGAGGGTGATGACCTTGCCCTGCTTGAGATTTGGAACTCTGCCCGCAATGAGGTTGAGGAGCGCCAGCGTGGCCTTTTCGGCCCGGATACGGATGCGCCGTTTAGCCGTACTCTGGTGGTGACTGCTTCGGGTGTGCCGGTGGCTGCGGGTACTGTGGTTGCTTCGCTGTTGCATCCGACGCGCCTGTGGTCCTACATTGAGGTGGCTGCTGACCACCGCCGTCAGGGTATTGGTACCGCCCTGCTGGATGCGTTGCGTGAGATTGCAGCGGCGCACGGTCAGACCACTGCTCTGCGCGTGAAGCTGTCGCCGTTTAGTGACGGTGAGGAGTTCGCGCAGGCTGCTGGTATGAAGCTGATTCAGCGTTCCCGTATGGTGCGTGTGGAGCCGGGTGCGATTCCTCCGGTGTCTTTGCGTGAGGACGCTGACGGTAACGAGACTCAGGCGATTGAGGATTTGGCGACCGGTTCGGTTGAGCTGACCGCCGCGCTGTGGGAGTTCTACCGCCGCTCCCACGAGTGGGATGTTCCCGCCGAGGTGGGCCTGGGTACGGTGAACCGCTACTTCCTTTCGGATGAGGTACGTGCTTTTGGTGCCGTGGTGCTTCGCGACCATATTCGTGAGGCTGCCGCCGAGGGTAAGAAGGGCCCGATTGTGGCGTTTGCGGTGAGCTACCACCCCTTCGAGACTGACCCGGAGGCGGCGCTGGTGAATGAGAACACCGCCACCGAGCTGCTGCTGGGCTACGACTTCGATAATGAGGGCGCCGTGGAGGCGATTATGCAGGTGCTGTCCCTGCTGAGCGCTAAGTACCCGGTGCTGGTTGAGGTTGATGACGCCATGGAGGCGCTGGTTCAGGTGACCGACGTGCTGCTGCGTGCCGGTAGCGCTTCTGTGGAGGGCGACCCGACCTATATTTACGTGACCGAGTAGGTCCGCGAGTAGATTCCCGAGTAGATTCACGGCATCGAGCCTGCTGGCTGACGCTTGCCAAAAGGGGCGGGGGAGCGGAGTGCTTCCCCGCCCCTTGTGCGTACCTGCGCCTCCTCATGGCTGCTGAGCTTGCACTGCGCTCCTGTACCCCTTCAGCTGAGTCCGGTTCCCGATTTGCCCCCGTATGCCACAATATAGGGGTGAATTCTGAAGCACCCCGTCTTACCCTTCCGCCCCTGAAACTGGGCAAACTGACCGTTGATACTCCCGTGGTTCTCGCCCCGATGGCCGGCGTGACCAATAAGGCGTTCCGTCGCCTCTGCAGCGAATATGGCGGCGGCCTGTACGTGACCGAGATGGTGACTGCGCGCGCCCTGGTGGAGCGTAAGCCCGAGTCCATGCGCATCATTGAGCATGACCCGGACGAGAAGATCCGCTCCATCCAGATTTACGGTGTGGACGCGGTCAACGTCGGTAAGGCTGTGCGCATGGTCGTTGAAGAGGACCGTGCCGACCACATTGACTTGAACTTTGGCTGCCCGGCTCCTAAGGTGACTCGCCGCGGTGGCGGTGCCGCCCTGCCCTGGAAGACTGACCTGTTCACTGCGATCGTGCAGACCGCGGTGAAGGAGGCGTCCCGCAACGATATTCCGCTGACCATTAAGATGCGTAAGGGCATCGACGATGACCACATTACGTTCTTGGAATCCGCCAAGATTGCGCGTGATGCCGGTGTTGCGGCGATTGCCCTGCACGGTCGTACCGCGGCGCAGCATTATTCGGGTAAGGCTGACTGGGATTCGATTGCGCAGCTGCGTGAGCTGATTCCGGATGTGCCGATTCTGGGTAATGGCGACATTTTCTCCGCTGAGGATGCGGTGCGCATGGTTGAGCAGACCGGCGTGGATGGCGTGGTGATTGGTCGCGGCTGCCAGGGCCGCCCGTGGCTGTTTGGTGACCTGCAGAATGCGTTTGAGGGTTCGTCGGAGCGTATCCGCCCGACCCTGACTGAGGTGTCGGACATGATTTACCGCCACGCAGAACTGCTGGTGGAAACCTTCGGTGATGAGACCCGCGGCCTGCGTGAGATTCGTAAGCACGTGGCGTGGTACTTTAAGGGCTACCCGGTTGGCGGCGAGCTGCGCGCGAAGATGGCTCAGGTGCCCGACCTGGCGACGTTCCGTGAGCTGATTGCGCAGCTGGACCACTCGATTGGTTACCCGGGTGCCGCTGTGGAGGGTTCGCGCGGTCGCGCCGGCAGCCCCAAGCAGCCGCACCTGCCCGATGGCTGGCTGGATTCGCGCATCCTCGGGGACGCTGAGCGTCTGGGCCTGGCGGAGGCTGAGCTGGATATTTCCGGCGGCTAAACCCCTGTACGTGTGTGCCGCGGCGTGCTGTTTGCGCGTCGCGGCGCATCCTTTTTATGAGCCTGTTCGCGCGCTAGTTCCCGCTCCTGCCACGCCTGCAGGGGATACCTGTTGACCCCCACCGTAGAATTGAGTTTATGGCTGGATTCATCCGCAAAGAAGACATTGACGAAGTACGCGCCCGTACCGATATCCGAGAGGTCATTGAAGGCTACGTGAGCCTCAAGAGCTCTGGTATGGGCCGCTTTGTGGGGCTGTGCCCGTTCCACGACGAGCGCTCGCCCTCATTTAGCGTGAGCGCACAGGTGGGTTTCTACCACTGCTTCGGCTGCGGTGAATCCGGTGATGTTTATGACTTTGTCATGGCGATGGAACACACAGGCTTCGCTGAGACAGTGGAACGCATGGCTGCGCGCATCGGCTACACCCTGCGCTATGAGGGCGGCAAGCCCGGCGACCGCTACGAGGCGGGTATGCGCCGCCGCCTGCTCGATGCGCACAAGATTGCCGCCGAGTTCTTCGAACGTAACCTCTACTCGCCGGACGCACAGGATGCGCAGCGCTTCCTTGGTGCCCGCGGTTTCGACCCCGCCGCAACCCGCAAGTTCGGTGTCGGCTACGCCCCGCGCGGCTGGGATCACCTGCTCAAGCACCTTCGCTCCCAGGGCTTCACCGATGAGGAGCTGAAGGCAACAGGCATGTTCTCGGAGGGCAACCGCGGCCTGTACGACCGCTTCCGCGGCCGCATTATGTGGCCCATCCGCACCATTGCCGGTGAGACCATCGGCTTCGGTGCCCGCCGCCTCTTCGACGACGACCAGGGCCCCAAATACCTGAACACCCCCGAGACGCAGCTGTACAAAAAATCGCAGGTGCTCTACGGCATCGACCTGGCAAAACGCGATATGGCGAAGAATAAACAGGTCGTCATCGTGGAAGGCTACACGGACGTCATGGCGGCACACCTCGCCGGTATCACCACCGCCGTTGCCACCTGCGGCACCGCGTTCGGTCCCGGCCACATCAAGATGGTGCGCCGCATGATTACTGATGATGGCTCCGGCGGCGAAATCATCTTCACCTTCGACGGCGACGCCGCAGGACAGAAAGCCGCCATGGCAGCCTTCCAGGAGGACCAGCGCTTCGTCGCGCAGACCTTCGTGGCGGTTGCCGAGAACGGCATGGACCCCTGCGACCTGCGCCTGCACAAGGGGGATGCCGCCGTGCGCTCGCTGATTGCTTCGCGCCGCCCACTCTTCGAGTTTGCGATTGATTCGACCCTCGCCAAGTACGATTTGGCGACCCTTGAAGGCCGTGTGCTGGCGATGCGCGCCATCGCCCCGATTATTGCCGGCATCAAGGACCGCGACCTGCGCCCCGCGTACATGCGTAAGGTATCCGGTCAGCTCGGTCTGGAGCTCGACGAGATTCAGCGTGCCGTGGCGTACGCGCAGAACCACCCGAAGCTTTCGCGCTCCCAGCAGGCGGAGGCTGCCGCCGCCGCGCCGCGTTACGAGCGTCTGAACGAGGGAGCGCAGGGTGCGTTGGGCGCGCCGGGTTACGCGGGCGCGCCGGGTTATGCGGGAGCACAGGGGACAGCTCATGCTGATGCGCCCTACGACCCCGCCTACGATGCACCGCCCCCGGAAGACTACGCCGCACCCAGCGCCTACGCCGGGCAGAACGCTGCCGCACACCCGCCGAGCAGTATTCAGCCCGCCGCACCCCAGTCGGACGCGACCGCCCCCGCCGTCGAGGAATTCCTCACCCCCGACCCGCGCGACCCGGTTGCCCGCCTCGAAAAGGCGGCGCTCGAGATTGCCCTGCAGCACCCCGAGCTCATCAGCGTGGAACAGTGGCGTAACCTTGCCACCGTGCAGTTCCGCTACCGCACCCACCGCGAGGTAGCCGCCGGCATTATTCATGCGGCAACCGTCATGGCGCCCACCCCCGGCATCGAATGGATCAACTGCGTGCGCTCCGGCGCTGTGGAGGGTGTACACCCCGCCATCGCGGAGCTCGCCGTCTCACCGCTACCGGTCAGCAGCGCCGAGCGCCTGCCCAACTTCGTCACCGGCGCACTCAACGCCCTATTCGAACAGCAGATCGCCCGCCAAAAATCTGACCTGATGATGCGCCTGGAACAGCTCAGCGCCAACCCCGACGACGAAGAGTTCGAAGCGGTACAGCGTCAGCTCCTCGAACTGGAAATGCGCCGCCGCCAGCTCACCGCCCAGCGCGGCTAAGCACGGTTCCCCTGCTGTGCCTCGGTAACCTGTCGAATGTCCTGCACTCTGCAGGTTACCGGGGCACACTGGGGAGTGCCGGGGAGGAGCACAGGAGGCAGCGCCGGTCAGCAGGAGCCCGCACCACCCAATCCAGCCACACAGCCCAACCACGCAACCTAACCACGCAGCCCAACCACACACCCCAAAGAGTGATGCACTTCACGGCATTTCAAGTTGCGGAGCCCAAACAGCCCCGGTATAGTTATTACTCGTTGCAAGGGAAACTAGCAACGAAAACAAAATAATCCCCCGTAGCTCAATTGGCAGAGCATTCGACTGTTAATCGAAGGGTTACTGGTTCGAGTCCAGTCGGGGGAGCATTTAAAAGCCTCAGAGCAAAGCTCCGAGGCTTTTTTGTATGGTGACTGGACTTTGAACAGTAACCCGCTCCATATTTTCTCAACGCTGGGGTCTCTAAATACCCTCACACAAGAACCCTCTCGCGCATCAAACATCTCTGTCTCGAACACTATATGAATGCATACGCATAAAAGTTTTCGAGAATTTACACAGTACACGGTAGAATGCGAAAGATACCCTACGCACCATAAAACCGTGTACTGCCGCCTTCTGAAGATTCGATGGGAGCAGAAAAATCATACGGTTTGGTTGGTGTGATCGCTGGGGCGGCTGTGTAACAACACACCTGCGGTAAGAATAGAGCTAGAATAATAACCGTGGGGTGCCAAACAGAAGCTCCACACAGAACAATCACGGAGAGGTGGGCATGACCACAAACACTAATCCCCAAGGCATACGAGCAGGCATTGCAGGGATTAAGTCAAGTATCGCGGGTCTCTTTGATGCCGCTAAGGTACTTAAAACCCTAGGTATTAACCAGGTCAAAGACGAAGTCCAGATTGCAAAGCACGAGCTTAAGACCAAAGGCGTCGCTCTTGGCAAAGGTGCAGCCTTCCTCGCCGTCGCAGCTGTTTTTGCGTGCTTCATGGTCATCGCTATTATCGGTCTGCTTATCTTCCTCCTTGGACAGCTTGTACCTTTATGGGCCTCAGCGCTGATTTGGGCAGGCGTCTTCCTTATTATTCTCGCCATTTTAGGGCTTATCGGATATAAAAAAGTTAAAGCCCAGCTGCCCTTTGCTCCCGAATCGGCAATCTTCGGCGTTCTCTTTGATCTCGGCGTGCTTCGTGAAGGCAGCGCAATGACAGCCTCCCGTTTGAAACAAGAGCAGGCTGAACGTGCAGCGCGCAAGCAGGCAGAGCGTGAGGCCGCTGCAGAGAAGGCACGCCAAGAAGCTGAGGAGCGTAAGGCACGCGGCGAAGAAGAACCCAAGCCGCTCACCATTGAGCAGATTCAGCAGCGCACTAAAGAACGTCGTGCACACCTTGCAGCTTTGCGCGATGATATGCAGAAGTACGCACAGAATGCTCAATCCTTCACCCAATCAACCGTAGACTCCGCAAAGACCGGTGTGCAGAACGCGCCCAGCAGCGCGGCTACCGTTGGGCGCAACATGGTCAGCAATGCATCCAAGCCTGAGGTTGTTAAGGCTCGGTGGAAGTCCTTCGCAACTCTGGGCGCATCGCTCTCCGCAGTCGTACTCTTCCTCCGAAAGATTGTGCGACGCTAACGCAAGTACCTGCACCACAAACTCCGTATCATTGGCCCGTCACCTCCGCGGTGGCGGGCCATTTTTGAGTGCGTATAGAGGCGACTCTCAGAGAACTCCAAGGCCTGTTTATGCTGAGGAACGCGATAACACCCGATAAAATAATGAAGAACACCCCATACACCTGAGAAGTCAGACCAAGGAGAACAGGCGATGCAGCAGGCAAAGAAGATCCTGATCGGTGCTGAGACCTATCCCCCCGATGTGAACGGCGCGGCACAATTTGGGCACCGCCTAGCGACCTCTATGCTCAAGCGCGGGCACGAAGTACACGTGGTTGCCGCAAATCCCAGCCGTGGACCTAGCTACCGAACCGTAGTAGAGGGCGGCATCGTCGAGCACCGTCTGCGTTCGCATTTGCCCCCCACTCATGAAACCAACCGCATCTGTATTCCCTGGGAAATCCACGCCGAGGTGGGTCGTATCCTTGACGAAGTTAAGCCGGATGTTATTCATGTGCAGTGCCACTACATTATCGGGCGCGCATTACTGAAGCAGGCACATAAGCGTGGAATTCGAGTTATCGCCACCAACCACTTTATGCCCGCAAATTTAGATCCATTCCTGCCGTTCCCGGAACCCGTCAAAAAGGTGTATGCGCATATTACCTGGGCGGATATGCGCCGTCTTTTCAAATATGCGGCGGTGGTGACAACTCCGACTCAGATCGGCGCCGATGCGATGCGAGATCTTGGAAGATTTACTCGCCCCGTTATGCCCGTTTCTAACGGCATTGAAATCAGCGACTACGAGCTTGCTGAGGGCGCAGATTTGGGCAAAGCACCCGGCGAACTGCGTGTAACCTTCGTGGGTCGTCTTGCTGAAGAGAAGCACGTGGATGTGCTTATTGAGGCGCTCTCTCTTCTCCCCGAAGACCTTGACCACGTTCGCCTTGATATCGCCGGAGGCGGCGAGCTTCGTGAAACCCTCGAACAGAAGGCACGCGAATGCGGTGTTGAAAACCGAGTAACGTTCCGTGGGTTTGTTCCGGACGAAGAACTGCCGGGTGTTTACCAGAGGGCGGATATTTTCTGTCAGCCTGGGACCGCAGAGCTGCAGTCGCTTGTCTCCTTGGAGGCTATGAGCGCATCCACCCCCGTAGTCTTGGCAAACGCTCTAGCGCTTCCACATCTCGTGGAAGAAGGCGTTAACGGATACCTCTTTGAGCCTAATAATCCGCAGGATTTGGCGGATAAACTTACAGCAATTCTTCGTCTACCTGCCGCTGAACGCGAGCAGATGGGGCGTGAGAGCCGCCGTATTGTGGAATTCCATAGTGCGGAGAACACCTGGCGCACTTTTGAGGAATTATATGTATCGGATGCCCCCTATGAGCGTTTTCTTGCTCAACGTTCTGAAAAATAAGGTGTGTCTAAGATTCGCCAAAACTGTACCCCTCAGGTACTCTAGAGACGTGGCTTACGCGCTAAGCCTCTAGGGGAGTTAGCTCAGCCGGTTAGAGCAGAGGACTCATAATCCTTTGGTCGTGGGTTCAAGTCCCACACTC
>NZ_CALJRY010000075.1 GCF_937976295.1 uncultured Rothia sp.
CTGGGGGTGCCGCTGGGGGCCGGGGTGATGGTCTTCATGCCGGGTACACCAAGCTGAGGGTCAGGGTTGCGTTGGCACCGTTGAAGTACCCTTCGGTACCCGTCTGGTGCCCATAACTGCTGAGGCAGATGCGGTATTCCTTATCCGCCTCCATCTTGGCCATGAACGCCACGTAGTTCTTAGCACCGCTCATGCGCGTCTGCGCCACGGTGCTGATGCCCACCACGGCGGGGAACTTCGTGATGTTGTTATTCAGCCAGTAGCCGGCCGTCATGTCGTTACCGTTCATCAGCTGCAGCTCCACGCGGTACCACCCCGCTACCGGAGTGCTGACCGTGGCGTTGGCCTTGAACGTTACCTGGTGGCTGGCCTCGCTGTTCACGTGCGTCGCGTTCCCGTCCAGGCTGGCCCCGTTGCCCCCCTCGTTCGGCACGCGGTACACGTTGTAGAACTGCGAGCTGCACACCACGGGGAGGGCTGCTGCAGCACCACCACCGCCGCCCCCGCCTACGGCCTTGCTGTCGGTGTACTTCTTGGCCTGCGCCACCGCTGCCGCCGTGCGCTCATCCACGTATGCCTTGTCCGCCCCCACCATGTCCGCAGCAGGGAACGTGCCGGCGGGCAGCGCCAGCATGTAGCACTCGATATCGTTGACGTCGGTGCTGTTCATGCTGGAGTTGAACAGGATGCGCGTCAGGTTCTGGTTCACCGTGGCCTGCGGCTCTGCCCAGTACCCCGCCTCGCCCCACTCCTTAAGACGGTCACTGTCCGCAAAGGCCAGCGGCCAGAACCGCGGAGTTTCTTCCAGCGACACGACAAAGACCTTGCGGTGGAACCATTGCATGTCCGCTTTGTTCCGCAGGTTGCCGCCCTCGGGGTCGCCCTTGTACTCGCTGTACGTGCTCAGGACCGCGAAGCCCGGCGTCTTGTAGCAGCGGGTGGAAATGTGGTAGGCGGTGGCCGTGTTGCCGCCGTACATATCCAGCAGGTCCGTGCGCTTGCCGGTGCGCATGTTGACCATGGCCAGCTTGCCCTGCCCCGGCGTGTAGTCCCCGAACACATATGCGTCATCACCGTTCGGCAGCAGCGCGAGGTCGCTGTGCTCGGACTTGATGTGCATAATGATGTACGGAACGTCCGTGGTGGCGGCCGGATGCCGGGTCTTCAGGTCCCGCGTGTAGGCCCGCGTGCCCAGGTGGTCCTTATAGGCCCAGGACACCGTAGCATACTCGCCCGACGGCGACATGCTGGTGTGGTCGGGCTTGTCATCGGCGTCAAAGCTGAGGTTGCCGATAATCTTGTCCTCCACCCGGTCATACACCACAATGCCCAGCATGGTGAAATTGGACCGCTCTACCTGCCAGCACCAGTACCGGCCGTCAATGGAAGGTGAGCCTTCGCTCTTGGACCAGCAGATTTCCGCTTCCGGCCAAATGGCCTTCAGGCGCGGGCCAAGCTCCGTGGTCTTGAAAGTACGGGTGCGGATGTCCATCTCGAACAGCTTCATCCCCACGCCATTCATCGGCAGGTACCAGATGATGTTCGGGTCCGTGGGGTGCCAAATGGGTTCGCAATCCCCGGCAAACCCCGGCAGCACATCCCCCACCTGCTGCAGCGTATCCGCGTCAAAGAGGCACCAATAGCCGTCTTTGCGGTTCATAATCATGCGCGTGCCGTCGGCGTTGAACGCTTGACGGCGGGAATAGTCGCTGCGGATGGCCTTGCGGCCGGCGGCGATTTCTTCCTTGTTCTTGGTGACGCGCACGATGGGGGTGCCGTAGTAGGGGGCGGCGATGGCCACACCTTGCGTAAACGTGGGCGGGGTGGGTACCTGTACCACGGGGTTTTCCGGCGCAGTGTGCAGCGCCAGCGGCTTACCCAGCAGCGGCGAAACCACGCCCGTGCTGGCCGGTACCACCGTATTGGCCGCCACCGGCTGTGGCGTGCCACCGCCACCCGCCTGCACCTTGCCGTCCGTGTACCGCTTGGCTTGCGTGAGCGCGTCGTCGGCCTTGTCGTCCACATACTTCTTGTTTGCGGCGTCCAGGTTGTCCACCGCGCTGCCCACCTTCTTAACCCTGTGGCCATCCAGATCGGCGTCCCCGGTAAACGTGGTGGTACCGTCACGCTTCATGAACGCGGTCAGGTCCGGTGCCTGGCCACCGCCGCCCAGCGCCTTCCCGTCCGTGTACGTCTTGGCCTGCTGCAGCGCGTCCGCCGCCTTGGTGTCCACATAAGACTTGTTCGCGGCATCGCTGCCCACGGACGGGTCCGCCAGATTCAGGATCTTGTGGCTCTTGGCGTCCAGGTTGTCACTGAGGCCCACGCTGCCGTCATGCTTGAGGTACGCAGACAGGTCCGGGGCGGCCGGCTGTTTGCCGTCTGTGTACTGTTTTGCCTCCTGCACGGCGGCAGCCACCTTGCCATCCACATACGTCTTGCTGGTGGCATCGCCGGCAGCGGACGCCTCAGCCAAGTCCGTGATACGGTGGCCATCCGCGCTCACGTTGCCCGTGAAAGCGGTGCTGCCGTCCTTCTTCATGTAGGCAGACAGGTCCGGGGCCGGCCCGCCACCGCCACCCCCGCCGCCCTGCGGCA
>NZ_CALJRY010000076.1 GCF_937976295.1 uncultured Rothia sp.
TCCGGCTGCTCCTTCGCAATCTTCTCCACCAGCTCACGCACGTGCTTCTCTGCGTTATCGCGGAGGGTGTACAGGCCGCCGTCCTTGGGGCGATCCGCCGGGATTTCGTGGGTAGCAAGCCACTTGCCGTTGACGTGGCGGAAGAAATCGTCGCCCGGCTTGACGGTTTCGTCCACCCATTCTTTAGTGATTCCAGAGTTAGTAGTCATGGTTCCATTCTATGTTCTTACGCCCGCAAGCCACAGGATGCCCGGCACCGCGCCGGATGGCGACTCACCGGTACAGGTGCTCATCAGAGGCATTTTGCCGCTCCTCAGCGGGCTATCCGGGCGGTAGAGGGGGGCGTATGCCCCTCCAGGATGCAGAAAAGCCCGCCCGCACGGTCACACAACCGTACAGGCGGGTTCGCATCTACCCCCGAACCACTAGTTCAGGAACAAAGAAGGACTATTCGCTTAAGCCTGAGCTTTCGCAGCCAGCTTCTCTGCGCGCTCAGCCATCAGACGCTTCTCAGCACCGTTGACCAGCCACAGGAACAGAACCGCCAGACCCGAGCACACAATCATAAAGACGAACGCGGTGCTCCAGCCCCAGTGGTCAACAATAATGCCGATACCAGCAGAAGCCAGGGTTGCACCAAGCGCGTAACCGAACAGGCCGGTGAAGCCCGCAGCGGTACCCGCAACATGCGAAGGCGACAGGTCAATAGCCTGCAGACCAATCAGCATGACCGGGCCGTAAATCAGGCCACCAATCAGAGCCAACGCAACGTACGCAATCCACAGCGGCGCATCCGAAGAGGGCAGCCAGTACAGCAGAATCGCGCCGACGGTCGCAACCAGGAACAGGATACCCGCGGGGGAGCGGCGACCCTTGAACATGCGGTCAGAAACGTAACCACACAGGACGGTGCCGCCAATACCGGCAAGTTCCAGAATCGAGAATCCCGCAATACCGCCCTCAAGGGAGGTGTGGCGCACATCGTGCAGGTACTTCGGCGCCCACACCAGCACGCCGTAACGCAGGGTGTACACGAACACGTTTGCTAGAGCCAGGTACACCATGGTCGAGTTGGTCAGCACGTGCTTACGGATGGTGGTCCACGTGGACTCTGCACGATCCTCAGCGGTGGACTCAACCTTGTGCGGGTCGTTGCGGTACACGTCAACGGTGGGCAGGCCCTCCGCCTCGGGGTTATCGCGGATCAGCAGCCACGCCACAAATGCGAGCACGAAGCTGATAACAGCGGGGAACCAGAAAGCAACTTCCCAGGTCTTGCCGAACATGGAGAAGCCCCACGCAACCAGCAGACCGGACAGCGCACCACCGACGTTGTGGGCGGTGTTCCACCAGGAAACCTTCGTGCCGCGCTCGCTGGTGGAGAACCAGTTCACGAGCACACGGCCGGAGGGCGGCCAACCCATGCCCTGGAAGATACCGTTGAAAACCATGATGGTCGCCATGATGGAGGCGATAGCGGCAGCATAGCCCGTCGCACCCGCGCCTTCACCCATGTAACCGGTCATTGCCAGCAGGATGTTTGCAACGCCCGAAAGCACCAGACCAATCGGCAAGAATAGACGCGCGTTGGAGCGGTCAGAAATCATTGCGGTGAAGAACTTGCTGAAGCCGTAAGCCAGCAGCAGTGCCGTGGACAGTGCACCGATTGCGGCGTTGCTGAAGCCCAGTTCCTTGGTCAGAATCGGGGTGACCAGCGGGACGTTGTTACGAATCAGGTAGAAGGTCGCGTAACCGATGAAAATACCCATGAAGACCTGTAGGCGCATGCGCGGGTACTTCGCATTAACTTCTGCTTCGCTGAGCTGAGGCTTGGGTGCCGGAATGGCGAGCCAGCGGGGTACAGAACCCTTCTTCTTCTTTGATGAAGTGGTAGTAGTCATGTTTCGCATTCTATAAGTGGGGTCTTATAAAAATGCTAATCTACTGGGCATATTTTCACTAAATTGTTCAGTATAGTGAACGAATATTCAGAGTGATTATTCTATAAATACTTGTTTTACCCTGGAATTTCAGAGAAGTGCGCAATTCATGTGATGCACATCTGTCTACTGGGCAACATTGCCGTGAATGATGCAATGAATATAAATACTTTCCATGTTGAGTAAATGCATGTTTTGGTCAGACCACAACTAAATTTAGAGTTATTTATACCCTAAGTTCAAAAAGAGAACCACTTGAATACCGCTAAATCGGTGCTCCATAAACACCCCGCAGGCACCCACCCGCTCAACCCAAAAACTGCACAGGGAAGCCCGCCCGCACGGTGCAGAAGAATCCGTGCGGGCGGGCCCGTTATCTATCCCCAAAAGCTCGGCATACAGTCGGTACGCATACCGGCACGAAGCCGAACAACCGCCACCTGCCGCAGGTTACCGCGAGCAAACCATCATCCGGTCAACCCGCAGCAGGCAGCGGAACCAATAGGCGCCTCCTAGAGGGACGCGCGGATCGCCTTGGTGGCATCCACCAGGTGACGCAGAGACTGCTTGGTCTCCTCGTAATCACGAGTCTTCAGACCACAGTCCGGGTTCACCCACAGGTCAGCAATGGTGCCGTAACCAATCGCAGCCTTCAGCAGGGACTCAATCTCCTCCTGAGAAGGAACACGCGGGGAGTGGATGTCCCACACGCCCGGGCCCAGACCGGAAACGAAGCTCTCCGGAATGTCAGCCAGCAGCTCCATGTGCGAACGAGCCGCCTCAATGCTGGTCACGTCAGCGTTCAGAGCGTTAATCGAGTCGATAATCTCGTTGAACTCCGAGTAGCACAGGTGGGTGTGAATCTGAGTGGAATCCTTCACACCGCTGGTAGCCAGGCGGAAGGAGTTCACCGACCAGTCCAGGTACTGCGGCTGCTCATCGCGGCGCAGGGGCAGCAGCTCACGCAGAGCCGGCTCGTCCACCTGAATGATGCGGATGCCTGCCTCTTCCAGGTCGGCAATCTCGTCGGCCAGTGCCAGAGCCACCTGGTTAGCGGTCTCGCGGCGCGGCTGGTCGTCACGCACGAAGGACCACGCCAGAATCGTCACCGGGCCGGTGAGCATGCCCTTGACCGGCTTCTCGCTCAGCGACTGTGCGTGGGAACTCCACGGAACGGTGAATGCCTCACCGCGCAGGCCCTCACCGTGACGCTTCACGTCACCGAACAGGATCGAGGGGCGGGTGCAACGCGAACCGTAGGACTGAACCCAGCCGTGGCGGGTGGTTGCGAAGCCGTCAAAGTTCTCGGCGAAGTACTGAACCATGTCGTTACGCTCAGCCTCACCGTGAACCAGCACGTCCAGGCCCAGCTCCTCCTGCAGCGCGATGACCGAAGCGATCTCATCACGCAGGAAGCCGTTCAGCTCCTCAGCGGAAATCTTGCCCGCACGAGCCTCCGCACGGTGGCGGCGAATCTCAGCGGTCTGCGGGAAGGAACCAATAGTGGTGGTCGGCAGCTTCGGCAGGTTCAGGTCAGCCTGAGCCGCGCGACGAACATCAATGGTCGGGCGGTCGAAGTCCTCGGGAGCCACAGCTGCGGCGCGGGCACGAATCTCCTCGTTGTGCTTACGCGGGTCAGCAGCGAAGCGAGCCAGCGCCTCATCAGCAGCCTTCAGCTCCGGCTCAACAGCGGCCTCACCCTCAGCCAGGCCGCGAGCCAGCAGAGCAATCTCAGCGACCTTCTGGTCAGCGAATGCCAGGCCGTCCACCGGAACCTCGGCGGGGTCTTCCAGAGCCAGGTCGTGCGGCACGTGCTGCAGGGAGGTCGAGGAGGAAACCGACACGGCACCCTCGGATGCGCCGGGCAGCGCCTCCAGAGTCTTCAGGGCGGCGCGAACATCAGCACGCCACACGTTGCGACCGTTCACAACACCGGCAACCAGGTGCACACCAGCGGCAGAAACAGACTCAAGCTCAGCCTTCGAGTACACGCCGTGCACCAGGTCAAGGTGCAGAGCCTCAATACCGGTACCCAGCAGCGCCGGCAGGTTCTCACGCAGGGAACCGTAGGGGCTGGTCACCAGAATCTGCGGGCGCTTCTCGCCAGCAGCCAGGGCACGGTAGGTGCGCTCAGCAAGCTCAGCGACCTTCGCGTTGTCTGCACGGTCCACGGTCAGGCCCGGCTCATCCAGCTGAACCCACTCAACACCGCGCTCAGCCAGCTGCTCCAGCACCTGAGCGTAAGCGGCAACGAACTCGTCCAGACGGTCGATGGGTGCGAAGTCCTCGGCGGAACCCTGCTCAGCCTTAGCGCCCAGCAGCAGGGTCAGCGGGCCAACAATCTGCGGGCGAACCTTCACGCCAGCCTGCTTTGCGACCTCGAGCTGCTCGTCAATAGCCTCAAGGTTCAGCTTAATCTCGGTCGATGCACCAATCTCGGGCACCAGGTAGTGGTAGTTGGTGTCGAACCACTTGGTCATCTCCAGCGGAGGCAGGGTCTCAGTACCGCGCGCTAGTGCGAAGTAGCCGGGCAGATCCAGCAGGCCGCGTGCGTCCTTAGCCTCAGCCAGACGCTCGGGAACCAGGGTGAACAGGCGAACCACGTCGAGCACCTGGTCGTAGTAGGAGAAGGTTGCCGGAATCGAGTAGTTGTCAGCCTTCAGGCCCGCAGTGGTCACGCGCTCGAAGTAGGTGCGCTGTACGTCGGCGGCGGTGTCCTGCAGTTCCTGCAGGGTTGCCTTGCCCTTCCAGAAAGCCTCCTGAGCCTTCTTCAGTTCGCGGAAGCGGCCCACGCGGGGGTAACCAACAATGGTTGCGGCGGGGAATGCGGTGTTCGACATAGTAATTTTTCCTTTACTGGGGATAGATGTGGGAGTCAGTTCCGGTGTTTCGCTACCCAGCGGTGGGCGGTGAAACGGGGGTCGTAACTCCCGGAATATTTGTGGGGGAGACAGTGGAAACGCATCCGGTAAGGAGCGTTATGGGGTTGAGCGGGTCGCGTTTAGGCGAATTCCAGCTCGTGCAGCGGCTGAGAGAAACGGTTGCTGTACCGCGGCAGGTCCAGCTGGTCCAGAACATCCAGCACCGCGGCATGCTCGTTGAAGGTGAAGAAGTGCAGACCCGGTGCGCCCGCATCCATCACGGTGCGGCACTGGTTCAGTGCGTAGTCCACGCCGATGCGGTGCAGCTCAGCGTCACTGGTTGCCGTTTCTAGGGCGTAGGCGAGGTCCGTCGGGACTTCCATGCCCGCCATCTGGCAGAGGTTCCGCAGGCGCTTCAGCGAGGTCACCGGCATGATGCCCGGAATAATCGGAATGTCCACGCCCGCCAGGCGTGCCGAATCGACCAGGGCGCTGTAGCGCTCATCCTCAAAGAACACCTGAGTGATCGCGAAATCCGCGCCGGCACGCTGCTTCGACAGCAGAATCTCAATATCCTGCAGCAGGGACGCCGACTCCGGGTGCTTCTGCGGGTACGCCGCCACACCAATCGACACCTTGCCAGCCGCCAGGTGGGCGAAATCTTCACGCTCAACGCGGCGAATGAGTTCCACCAGGTAGCGGGCGAAAGGAAGCTCAGAAACCTGACCCTCCTGAATGTCACCGCGAAGAGCCAGGAAGCCGCGCACGCCCAGACCCAGGATCAGGCGGACTGCACGCTCCAGCTCGTGTACCGAATGGCCTGCACAAATCAGGTGAGCCAGCGGGGTGAGGGAGGTTTCATGCACCAGGTGGTCGAGCAGCGCCAGGGTCTTCTGGCGGCGCTTCGCGTCACCGGAGTAGGTGACCGACACGTAGTCGGGGTTGGTGCCCTCAAGCTCCGCAATGGTGCGCAGTAGCGACTCACAGCTCGCGTGTGAGCGCGGAGGGAACAGCTCAAAAGAAAGAGCCGGGTGAACTGTCGTCATAACCATCCTTCGTGTTCACCCGATAGATACGCACCGGGAGGGTGCGTGAATTCTTCTGCAGGATGCGCTGTACCGGTTTGCTGGTACGGCTCATCGTGGGGTGCCGAAGGGTATTCTTCTCTATCGGTCCTGGCGGGAGCACCTTGTCCGTACCCTGCACCGTGACGGTGGGGATACTGGCGAGGTTGCTGCGACGTCTACGAGCCAGATCTCTCGGTCGCTCTTGATAGATAACGCCTTCACT
>NZ_CALJRY010000077.1 GCF_937976295.1 uncultured Rothia sp.
CGAGGCAGTAAAACTCATCAGACGCTCACCCAGGTTCGGGCGCTCATCCGCAAAACGAGGCAGCTCACGGCTGCTATCCGGCACCAGGGCGCGGCTCAGCAACATACCGAAAGTCACGCCCGCACCCACCGTCAACGCGGTATGCGCCGCGAAGCTCAGCGGCTCAGCACCAACCTCCGTAAAACGACCAATACCCAGGGAACCGTACGAAATCCAGCCCAGCCACAGGGCACCCAACGACGTCAGAATACCGGTCACCACGCCCAGCGCCACAGCAGAAATCAGCGCAGACAGCGGGCGGAACGGAACCTTCAGAGCAACCCACTCATCCAGGTGATCCTCACCCTCACGCAAGAACCACCAGCCAGCAATCGCACCGGCACCCAGCGGCACCAGCAGACCCAGCAAACCGAACGTGCCCAGCGACTCGGGCACAGCACCCAGAATCGGAAGCATCGGCAAAGTACCAGCATCACTACTGGTCAAACCAACCGAGGTGCCCGCGCCAATAGAGAACCCGGCACCGGTCGACCACGCAATCGCATAAATCACCAGGTTCGGCAAGAAACCCAGCTGCAGCAGAGTCACCGCAGTATCACCCACAGCGCCCGCGTGCAGCTCCTGGTAGGTGGCAACAATCTGCGACCAGCCCGCCAAAATACCGATACCCAAAAGCACCGCACCCAGACCAATCAGCGCCACAAAAGCAACCACCGCAGCACGCACCACAGCCCAGGCGTACGAACCCGCCCAACGCGAATACTGACTCATCTGCGAAATCTGCTCCGCAGTATCAACACCCACCATGCGCGAGAGCGAACGCGCCTCACGGTAGCCGCCCCACATCAGACCAGCCACCACAATACCCAAAGGCACCAGGGCAGCATTCAACGCCTGAAGAGGCTGCGGATGCGGACTCGCCCAACCGTACATCGCCGAACTAATCAGCGCATAGGTCACCGAACCGGACAGCACCGGAATCAAAAACTCACCCTCATACGAGGCGCGCGCCAAGCGACGACCCGAACGATAACAAAGCAGCAGAGGCAAAATACTCAAACCCAGCGGCACCAGCGTCATCGTGCCGGCAGAAACACCAAAAGCAGCCGCAAGATCCAGGGGAACACCGTGAATCAGAAGCCACAGGTGCGCCGACATGGCGGCCACAGAGGAGAACTCCATGTCGCCAAAACCCTTGGTCGCCCACACGGCAGACATCGCCGCAAGCACTGCAACAGCAGAGAACAGGGCAGTAACAATTAGCTCAACAACACCCTGAAGCCACAGAGGCATGGGCATGGAATAACGAGAGATAGGTGAGGTGCTTTTCATCGTCCTTCAATCATGCCACGAATTAACGACGAAACCCGCCTCCGATTAACACTCGAAAGCGGGTTCTCACAACTATTCACACAG
>NZ_CALJRY010000078.1 GCF_937976295.1 uncultured Rothia sp.
GCACCGAATCCGAGAACCGCGGTACTTGGATTTGGTCTTGGCAGCAGCTGGGCTACTTCCCCGACTCCGTTGTTTCTGCCGCTATTCAGGCACGTGAAACCGGTGAGCGTGACGGCCTGGCTGAGCTGACCACCGACGAGCTGACCCTCTCCGAGTCCCTGGCACGCCGTCTGACCCTGGCAACCAAAACCATCAGCGGCCTGTACGCGCACTACCCGCTGCCCGCGGGCGCTGGCGTGCGCGCATGGACCCTGCTGGAGGGTGCTGAGCTAACCCTCGAAGCACCGACCTACAAGGGTATCGGCCGCGTTATTGCTAAGACCCTGCAGAGCGAAGAGGTACACAACCAGGTTCTGGCGGTGGATTCCTACGCTCAGCAGCGTGGCTTCCACATTGCCTGGGACACTGAGGCTACCGCAGTGCTGACCGCAACCGACGGCGCCCTGCGCCTGTGGTTCGACGAGGGCCGCATCAGCGGCATCGAGCAGGCCGAACCTCAGGTTGGCCCCGAGGTTCTGGAGCAGTGCGCAGCCGCTGCCGCACAGCGTCGCGAATCCCTCGCGGCACTGCGCGCCGAGATTGAGCGCGTGGCAGCCGCTGAGGCAGCCGCTCAGAACGCACAGCGCGAGCAGGAGGCGGCAGAACGCGCCGCCGCACGTGCCGAGGCTGAGGCTGAGCGTGCCGTCGAAATTGCCGAGCACGCACCGGTCGCAGAGACCGAGGTGCCCGGCGTTGAGAGCACCGAGAACCTCTACCCCGCCGACGAGGCTCCCTTCGATCAGGATCCGGCAGAGCACGCAGAGCCCGGCCTGGTCACCGTGGAGACCCTGCCCGGCGAGTACGAGGCAGAAGAGACCGAGCAGGCTCGCGTCTACACCGACGAGTCCATTGGCGCCGAGCAGCATGCTGACGAGTACGAGGCCGTTGAGGCTTCCGTCGAGTACGCTGAGGAGCCGATCGCTGCTGAGCCTGAGCAGCCCGTCGAGGTTGAGCACGAGGCAGCAGAGTACGAGGAGCAGCGCGTGGAGCCCATCCGCAACGCTGGTGCAGCTCCCGATCTGCAGGCAGAGCACGAAGAGGCAGCCCGCCGCGAGCAGGAAGAAATTGCCCGCCGCGAGGCAGAGCAGCCCAAGAAGAAGGGCTTCTTCTCCCGCTTCTTCGGCCTCTAAACCGAATACGCAACATCACTTCAGGCGCGGTGTCCTCGTGGTACCGCGCCTGAGGCGTGCCTGGTGGGTAGAGTAGCCTCAGCGCGCATCAACGCCCTGCCGGTGCATCCCGACGACTAGTATTAGAAGAACGTAACCGAAGAACTTAGCTCAGAAGAAGAAACCATGTCAGAGACACAGAAGCACACCACCCGCAACGGGTTTATCACCATCATCGGCACCTACCTTATTTGGGGTCTGCTCCCCCTGTATTTTGTGATGATGGCTCCGGCGGGACCGATTGAGATTGTCGTGGCGCGTGTAGTCTTCTCCCTCATCTTCTGCGCCCTGCTGCTGCCGATTTTGCGGGCAACCGCTGACTTCCGCCGCGCTCTCAAGGATCGCCGCATCATGCTGGTGCTGACGGCGGCCTCGTTCCTCATCGGCGCGAACTGGCTTATCTACGTGATGGCAACGACCAGCGGTCACACAATTGACGTGTCCCTGGGCTATTTCATTAACCCGCTGGTCTCCGTGGTGTTGGGCGTGATTTTCCTGCAGGAGCGCCTGCGCGCCGCTCAGTGGGTGTCCGTCGCTATTTCCTGTATTGCGGTGCTGATGATGAGCCTCATCTACGGCCAGATGCCGTGGACGGGTCTGGGTGTGGCGTTCTCCTTCGGCATCTACGGTCTGCTCAAAGCGCGCGTCGCCCACGACGTGAGCCCCATCGTCTCGCTGTCCCTGGAGACCTTTATCCTGGCGCCTTTCGGCGTTGCCGCCCTCTTTGTTCTCAATGCCCAGGGGCAGATGACTCTCTTCAGCGAGGGTCCCGGACACTTCTGGCTTCTCGCATCCACCGGCGTGGTCACCGTTGTACCGCTCATGCTCTTTGCAGCGGCAACCAAAGCCCTTCCGCTGTCGATTATTGGCATGGTGCAGTACCTGGGCCCGACCATCCAATTTGTTCTGGCGCTGACCGTTCTACACGAGCAGATGAGCGCCGATAAGGTGCTGGGTCTGGGCCTCATCTGGATTGCGCTCATCATCTTCACCGTGGATGCGGTGCGCGCCTCCCGCACCTACCGCGCCTCTGCACTCTCCGACCCGGAGACCGGCATGATCCCGCTCGTGCAGGCGGAAGACGTACAGAGCAAGTAGCTCTCCTCACCCCGAATAAAACACAACGCATAAAACACAATGATGCCCCGCCAGCTAGTTACTAGCTGGCGGGGCATCATTTCGCGTTCACACGCTAAAGCTCAGAACCCTGAGCTTCAGCTACTTCATCGAGAGCATCCAGATCCGGGTGACGGTGCAGGTTCAGCAGAGCCAAACCCAGGCCGCCCCAAATGATCAGAATTGCCACAATGAGCATCACAATTGCGGAGATAGACATGAAGGCTCCTAACGGGTAATGGTCGAATCAACGTGGCCGTGCTCCACCTGACCGGCAATCACCGGAGGTGCCGGAGGCTCTTCAGCCGCACGAGACTTCTTCGACCAGGGCAGAAGAGAAACAACAATCGCGCCCACCAGAAGCAGTGCGCTCATGCCCCAACCAAAGATCGCCAGCATATCTGCCGGGTAACCCTCATAGGGGGTTGCCACAAGCTTAATGACGCTCTGAATCAGGGAGTAACCCAGAACCAGCGGAGTCACAACAGCCAGCAGAACCATCCAGACCTTACCGACCTTGATGGAGGAATAGCGGTTCAGGTGCTCAGCCAGAGCGGGCAGCGCACGAACCACGTATGCAACCACGATAATGGCGCACAGGCCAGCTGCCAGAATACCGAAGAGGTTCACGAAGTTATCGAGAATATCCAGCACGTACAGACCGGTGGTGGTCGGCATCAGCAGCAGCGAAATCAGAGCTATCGGAACAATCACCAGGGTGGTGGAGAACAGACGGGAGGTCGCGAACTTGTCCTGAACACCGGCGATAATCACCTCAAGAATCGAAATGAGGGAGGTGAAACCCGCGAAGAGCAGGGAACCAAAGAAGAGGATACCGATCAGCACGCCGCCGGGAGCCTGAGAAATAATGGTCGGGAACGCGATGAACGCCAGGCCAATACCGCTGGTTGCGACCTCGCTCACCTGGGTGCCAGCAGCCTGAGCCATAAAGCCCAGAGCCGAGAACACACCAATACCCGCCAGAAGTTCGAAACCGGAGTTCGCGAAACCAACTACAGCACCGGAACCGGTCAGGTCAGTCTTAGGCTTCAGGTAGGAGGAGTAGGTGATCATAATGCCGAAGCCGATGGACAGCGAGAAGAAAATCT
>NZ_CALJRY010000079.1 GCF_937976295.1 uncultured Rothia sp.
TCTGCGGGGCGCTCGCCTATTGTACTTTTGGTGGGGTGGGACATTGCATGTGTGGCGCAAGCATGGTTGGTTCACTTTTGGCATGATTGAGGCATAACAACACGACAGATAGCCGGGACACCCGGCGACTCAAACCCCTATATGAGAGGAACCTGCCGTCATGTCGAACCCTATTGACCTGTATTTGGCAACTAGCCTGTACGATACGCTTGCCCTGAGCACTAGCCCGGATGATTCGCCGGACTCCGTGCATATCGCCAGCTATGGGTGCAATGAGATTCAAGACCTCAAGGAAAGCGAGCGCACCTTCGAGGACTGGGTAAGGGAAGATTTCATCAAGAGCCCGAATAAGTACCTCAACGATCTGCGGGATTCGATTCTTTATCGTTATGGCACCGAGAGGCATGTACATGATTGGCTCAATTATCGCGGATTCTATCTGCCGGTTCTCCGACATGATGAGAACCCCCGCCTGCGATTCTTGAAAGGTTCTGGCGTGCCGTTCCTGTCAAATACCAGCCGGGTTTATCTGCGCCAGGTGGACCGTCTCATTGACCTCACCCTCCTGCACGACAAGGGCGGTAACCCCTTCGTGCGTCTGGAGCGTCGCCCTACCCTCTGCCGGTTCATTGCGGTTGATGACCAGTGCAACCTTCCGTACTGGCTGATTCAGCCGTGGGACTGGAGCGCCGAGGATTGGGCGAAGTATGGAATCGTCCGCTCTGAGGTTTTCGGTGAGCCTCTGGAGCCTCACCGTCTACAGGTGCCCGAGGATGGGAACCAAGAAGGCATCACGCATCGGCTGACCGGTCTGCGTGCCCGTGAGCTGGAAGAAGCCCTTGATGGTCTGTCCCTTGATGGCGCTAAGCATATGGTTCTCCCGTATCTGCGCTATGTCGGCAATGGTGCCCAGTGCGATTTGAACCTTAATCACCCCTCCAGCGTCTACGAGGGAGAAATCCGCTATGTCTAAGCCTCGCCGCTACGGAAGCCTTGACGAGGCTATCGACCGGGAGATTTCCGAGCTCATCGCCTCCAGCGGCATTTTGGAAACCCGCACCCGCTTCAACCTCCTTGCCATTATCAGCGAGGTTCTGGAGTTCACCGGCGGCGGCGTTGAGTGCGCTGCCGATTCTGAAACCCGCCTGGAAATCATCAAGAAATACGCCCTCTAACCTGCCCCCAAAGGAAGGATGTAAGCGAGCGCGGCGCGGTGGTTCTTTGAGCTGCCTGCTGCGCTCGCTTTTTTGGGTTTTTGGTGGGGTGGGACATTACATGTGTAGCGCGTGCAGGGGTTTTTCAGCTCTGGCATGATTGAGGCATGACAACACGACAGGTAGCCGGGGTTTCCCGGTGATTCAAACCCCCTCGCTTGAAAGGAAAACGCCGCCATGCCTTACTACACCGTGGAAGTCTCAACGAAGCCGATTCAGGAGAAGATCGGTAGAACTTGGGAACTGGATGTGTGCACTTTCCTGCCCGAGGGGCCTGTAGAGCACACTGCCCGCCTGTCCCTGTCGCAAGCTACCGCCTTGGATAGCCTGGACGGCTTCGAAGCGCTCAAAAAGTACGCACTGCTCAGCGACGAGGAAACCGAGGACGGTCACCCCTTCGTTGAGGGATTCCGCAAACCCAAAGGCCAGCTAGAGAGCCTCGAGCTAGAGGATGAGCTCATGCGGTTTCTGCATGAGACCTCCGGGCTGTGGTGGGATGATGACCGGGACGTAGACGATGACATTTTCAAAAATATCCCTGCTGCGCAGTGGTATTCCGTCGTCACCGAAGGCATTACCGCCAACAGCGAGCGCGGGCCTAAGAATGGCCGCCGAATCCTGTACCTGGTGCTTACCCCTGATGAGGAGGAGGAATAGGATGTCTACAGCGCGTGCAACCGTGGTGATGTCTATCAGTCACCCGGAGCAGGGGTTTGACCGGTACGGGCTTTTGAAGGTTGAGGCGACCGTGAAGACTGCCGAGGGTACGGTGGTGAATACTGCTATTGGGGGTATTGAGGTTGCTGATGGGTTCCTGGTTGATGACCTGGACGGATACCGGCTCCAGAGGTACGCGGTCTGTGGTGCTACAGCCGATGATGAGGATGCGTGGCTCTCCCATTTCCGGGTGCCTGAAGACCCTGCAGATTTTGAGAACGCTCTGACCGAGTACCTGTTCCAGGATGGGTCGGCGTGGTTTCAGGAGGACGTCGAGCGCGTCAAGCTTGTAGCTCTGCCTGGGTTCAATGAGGATACCGGCACCGCCCCGTGGGTCTGCGTCTCTAGCACCCTCTCCGCGCCCCTGCAGGCTGGAGAAGAAGGCCGAACCCTCATCTACCGCTACGAACAACCAACTCTGGAATAAGGCACCCCCATAATGCGAGCGCACCCCTGGAGCAGAAACAGGGTGAGGGGCGCGCTCGCATTATTGTTTCTGTGCACCTGGGACATTATGACGAGTCAGCAGGCACACAGCTAATGGATATGGGAAGATGAAGACATAGCACATATTGATTACTGCTTCATGCATAAGCGTGGCCGCGGCCATGAACTACCCGGAAGGAATAACACCATGAAAAAGACGACTGTCGATGTTACGTATGCTGAAATTTTTGAGGCAATCAATAAGTACGGGGCGCAGCTTATGGCTATTGCCGAATGCTACAGAGAAGGCAACCTCCTCGGCGTACGAGCAGAACTCCGCTTCTACTTCCCCGGCTTCGGCCGCGGTATGCGCGGCGCAGAGCCTATCGAGTCTATGGCGTATTCGGTAGTGAAGCCTGGCGGTTGTACTAGCGAAGATTTTGTGGACATCTTCGTAAATGTCGTAGACGCCCCGGAAATCAGTAACTGCTATGAGATCTTTGAACTCACCGATAGTGAAATGAAGAAGCGTGAGGAGTCTGTGTGGCGTGAATTTGTCGTCCCTTATGCAGAAAAGACTGTCGAAAAGTTGAAGAAGGCAGCACAGTCTCACGGCGCTAACCTCGAAGGATTCACCTATTACACGGTCTAATCAAGCACCCCGAGCCCTGAACTGAATATAAAGCGAGCGCCGCTCACCTAGTTACGGGTGAGGGGCGCTCGCTTTTTGGGGTTTTAGTGGGTTGGGACATTATATGCGTGGTGTGCGCATAGGCTTTTCTTTTCTGGCATGATTAAGACATAACAACACGACAGGTAGCCGTGGCTCACCCGGCGACTTGCTACCTTTGCCCGAAAGGAAACCATGATGAGCACCAAGTCGGTTACCCGCCTGTACGATGCCGCCACCATTCATGAGGACTCTAACGAAGCCGCCGCCCTCGAATACCTGGCGGCACTGGGTGAACCCACTGTGGAGCTGACGATTGACGGTCAGACCAAGAAATACCATTCGCGTAAAGACATTTTCCGCGCCATGCTCTCTATCGAAGGTGGGCACGAAGAGCCCCCGGCACTAATGCTTGGCTCTCACCGCGCGCCCGAGCTAATCCTGGCGCGCCTTGCCCCCTACGACGTGAAGTTCCTCAACAAGGGTTGCCCGCAGATGTGGTACTCCCTCTCCAATGAGGATGAGAACCTGGGCAACGTGTGCCAGGAGAACAAGTTCACGCTGGATTCTCTCTTCGAGGCAACGACGCTTGATGGGTACGAGGGACACTACCGTATCGGTGAATACGCTGAAGTCAGCTGTGGTGAAGTGGCGCATACTGACGGCACCACGTCCACAAGCCGCTTGCCTGATAGCTCATACGTCCTGCTGGAGAAGGTCTCCGACCGCGTTCTCTAAAGGAGGCTAACCATGAAAACGATGATGAAGACTGAGACTGACCTCTACAGCACCGAAACCCGCGCCGCTTACCGTGAGGCCTACCAGAAGCTCATTGACGAGTACCCCGGCGCTTACCCCTGGTTTGCAGTTGAGACCAACGAGGTTAATAGCCAGGGCGAGGAACCCGACATGGCGGAGCTATGGTGCACGATGCGAGTCATGGATGATGAAGACTCCGTGTGGATGCACGAGCACCCCTTCCCCACCTGGACGATGACCACCGAGGAGTTCAACAACGGAGACGATGAAGGCGAAGGCTACCCGTGCCGATGCCAGCCAGGGGTGAACATGTACCTTGCACACGTCGTCTTCCCCTTCGCCCGCTCCCACTTCGGTATCGAGAATCCCGAAGACGTAGGCGGCGCTTGGTACATGCGCTCGTACGGCGAACTTATTCACCAGGTGGATTTCACCGATAACTAGCGAGCGCCCCGCCTCACCCTACCGGGTGCCCGGGGCGCGGCGCGGGT
>NZ_CALJRY010000080.1 GCF_937976295.1 uncultured Rothia sp.
CCGGGTTCGGGGGTGCTCAAGGTTTCGGCGGCGGGCGCCAGCATACCCCGCAGGACAACAACCTTTCCACCAGCACGCGCATTACCCTGCCGCAGTCGTACACGGGCACCAAGGCGACCGTGTTCCTGCCGGACGGCACGAGTACTGAGGCGCGCATCCCGGCGGGTGTGAAGGACGGGCAGAAGGTGCGTGTGCGTGGCAAGGGCCGCCCCGGCACCGGCGGCGATCTGATGGTGACCGTGCGTGTCTCGGATGACCCGCACTATAGCCGCGAGGGAAACAACCTGGTGCTGCGTGCCCCCGTGACCCTAGAGGAAGCCGTCAACGGCGGTGTGCTGGAAGTGCCCGTACCCGGCGGTAAAACCGTCAAATTGCGGCTGACTCCCGGCAGCGTGGGTCGTAAACTGCGTGCGAAAGGACGCGGGTTCAAAACCAAGTCGGGCACCGGCGACCTGCTGGTGATCCCCGAGGTGCACCTGCCGCAGAACCTGAGCGATGAAGCGAAGGAAGCCTTCGAGAAATTCATTGCTCTGGCGCCGCAGGAGAACCCCCGTGAGGACCTTTTGAAGAAAGTTAGGTAGCTTATGAGTGCCCATAGTAAGCAATCATCGGCGTCTGCCTACAGCGCCGACAGGCCGGTTTTTGTGATTTCGGTAGCGGCGGAGCTGGCGGGTATGCACCCGCAGACGCTCCGCCAATACGACCGCCTGGGGCTGGTGCAGCCTTCGCGTGCGCCGGGCAAGGCCAGGCGCTATTCGCAGCGCGATGTGGATTTACTTCAGCGTATTCAGCAACTCTCGCAGGAAGGCGTTTCGCTTGAGGGAATCCGCCGGATTATTGAGCTTGAAGAGATGGTTGAGGAACACCGGGATCATATTGCCCGCCTGCAGACTCAGCTTGAGGATGCGCACGCCAAGCTGGGCCTGGCGGAACGAGTGTTCGCAGCCAGCACCCGCGGGGATGTGGTGAACATCCAGCGGGGGCAGCGCCCGGCACCGCGCAAACGCTCCTCGGCGGTGGTGCTGTACCGGCAGAAATAGTTTTTACCGTGGGTGGTTCTCAACCAACGACAACGTAACGTGACATGCCAGCTTAGCCATGTGCCTACTTCACTCTCTCACGAGTGGCAGGCGGGCGGCGCGCC
>NZ_CALJRY010000081.1 GCF_937976295.1 uncultured Rothia sp.
ATCGGCTTAACGCTCGGCTTGACC
This sequence comes from uncultured Rothia sp., assembly GCF_937976295.1. Classification (GTDB taxonomy): domain Bacteria; phylum Actinomycetota; class Actinomycetes; order Actinomycetales; family Micrococcaceae; genus Rothia. The sequence goes on from NZ_CALJRY010000081.1 coordinate 25, forward strand.
TTCATCGCATTCCTTTTGATTGCAACTTGATTACTGGCGAGATAAGAGGTTCCCTCACTTACGTTGGGGAACTGCGTTATCCCTTTGAACACGATTTAAACGCCGCCAGGGGCGACGTTTATCTCGGGTTTACTTGTAACGGTAGACGATACGACCTCGGGAAAGGTCGTAGGGGCTCAGTTCCACTACTACTCGGTCCTCAGGCAGGATGCGAATGTAGTGCTGACGCATCTTGCCCGAGATGTGTGCGAGAACCTTGTGGCCGTTATCCAGCTCAACACGGAACATCGCGTTGGGCAGAGCTTCAACCACAGAGCCTTCAATCTCGATGACGCCGTCTTTCTTAGCCATATCCTCCGCTAACGTCGGTGCCCGTCGCAGGTGCGGCGGGCAAATGTATCTTCCGTCTGTGAGCTCACCGCGGTGAGGTGCTGGGGCGTTTTAAGGCGCACTTAACACTGGCACAGACAACCAACTGTTAACTGTACGGCAAAGACCAGGGAAAAACAACCGTGATTTTTATGACATCAGGCACTTAAGGTTTAAAAGGAAGAAGCCCCTCCCCCACGCTCCAGAAAGCCTTAAGGACTTCCGTCCGAAGGAAAGGGGCACCGCTTATCGGTCACAGCCCAGTTGCTTAGTCTTCCTTAGCGGCAAGCTGACCGCATGCGCCATCAATATCGGAACCGCGAGTATCACGAATAGTCGTCGGAATACCGTGGGCGCGCAGACGCTCCACGAAGTTCTGCTCGACGCCCTTGCGGGATGCCGTCCACTTCGAGCCCGGGGTCGGGTTCAGCGGAATCGGGTTCACGTGCACCCAGCCGCGACCGCGCTGAGCCAGCTTCTTACCGAGCAGATCCGCACGCCAGCCCTGATCGTTAATATCGCGAATCAGCGCGTACTCGATAGAGACGCGACGACCGGTCGTACGGTAGTAGTCGTACGCAGCGTCCAGAGTCTCGTCAACCTTCCAACGCTGGTTAATCGGGATGAGCTCATCACGTAGCTCATCATCCGGGGCGTGCAGAGACAGCGCCAAAGTGATGGGCAGCTTCTCCAGCTCGAACTTACGAATACCCGGCACCAGACCCACGGTCGACATGGTCAGACCGCGCGCAGAAATACCAAGGCCCTCGGGTGAAGGATCAATCAGGCGGTGCACAGCGCCCATGGTTGCCTTGTAGTTAGCGAGCGCCTCACCCATACCCATGAAGACAATATTGGAAACACGCAGCGGACGAGTATCCTCAGAACCGCCTTCTGCTTCTTCCAGGCCCTTCATCTGCTTCAGGTAGCGGGCACCGGCAACGACCTGCTCCACAATTTCCGCAGTGGACAGATTACGAGTCAAACCCTGCTGACCGGTTGCGCAGAAGGGACAGTTCATACCGCAGCCAGCCTGCGAAGAGATGCACATGGTCACTCGGTTGTCATAGCGCATGATGACGGACTCAATGAGTGCACCGTCAAAAAGGCGGTGCACAACCTTCAGGGTGTCACCACCGTCAGCCTCGAGGGTACGGACCGGGGTCAGAAGCTGAGGCATCGCCTGAGCAACCATCTGCTCGCGGTCCTTAGCCGGCAGGTCAGTCATCTCAGCGGGGTCAGTGACCAGGCGCTCAAAATAGTGCTTGGACAGCTGGGATGCACGGAACGACTGGTAGCCAAGTTCCTTCAGAAATTCGCGGCGGCCAGCCATGTCGAAGTCAGCGATATGCTTGGGCGGCTTCGCACGACGCGGTGCCTTCAGGGCGATCTGTCCGGGTGCGGGGCGAACGTTCGAGATTTCAACCGGCACCTTGGTCGCAGCGGGTGCGGTTGCCTCGCCGCTATTGAGAGTTTCGCTCATGGAGCTTCTTCCTTGTGATGTGGATGCTTTAGGATGCGCTATCACGCACCGGACCGGGTTCGCCGGCTTCTTCGAGTGGAGGTGGGGCAGCTAAAGGTGGGGCCCCTCCCCTAGTGGGGCTTAGGCAGGAATCGGAACCGGGGTTACGCCGAAGCGGGCAAGTTCGCTTGCGCCACCATCTTCTGCGGTCAGTACCCAGATACCTTCGCTGTGCACAGCAACGGAGTGCTCCCACTGGCATGCGTCGGAGCCGTCAACGGTCACAACAGTCCAGTCGTCGGAGAGCACCTTGGTTTCGATGGAACCGGTGACGAGCATCGGTTCGATAGCGAAAGCCATACCGGGCTTGATCTTCGGGCCCATGTCACGCACAGCGTAGTTCAGTACGTCCGGTGCCATGTGCATCTGGGAACCGATACCGTGGCCCACGTAGTCTTCAATAATGCCGTACTTATCGCCGTATTCTTCGGTCACGTACGCTTCGATGGCAAGGCCGATTTCGCCGACCTTCTTCGCGGTTGCTAGAGCGGCAATACCGTGCCACATTGCCTCGCGGGTGACGGCGGAGAGCTCGGCACGTGCTTCGCTCACGTTGCCAACCAGTACGGTGCGTGCCGAATCGCCGTGCCACTGGCGGTTGGTAGCGGGATCAATGACGTACGCGCCACCGTCGATAGAGAGAATATCGCCGTCCTTGAGCACGTAGTCGCCGGGGATACCGTGAACAACCTCGTGGTTGACGGAGGTGCACACGGTTGCCGGGTAGTCGTAGTAGCCGTAGAAGTTGGAGGTGCCACCCAGTTCCAGCATGGTGCGCTCAAAGGCGGCGTTCACCTCTGCGGTGGTTACGCCGGGGCGCGCTGCCGCCACTGCCGCATCAAGTGCACGGCTGGTAATGACGCCTGCACGAGCCATCTGCTGAAGCTGTGCATTGGTTTTAATTTCGACTCGTGCCATTCTGACTCCTTAGGTATGTGGGGCTATACGCCCAAGCTTAGAACTCTACAGACAGCACTGTACCCCCGCAAGTCTTTGTGATGCATCATGCACCTCAAATTGCGGGGGTACAGCAGAAAATTACTTCAGAGCGTCGAGGATGCGCTCGGTGACTTCAGCAATCTCGCCGAGGCCGTTAACTTCCTTGACGATGCCGCGTTCGCGGTAGATTGCGATCAGTGGTGCGGTCTCTTCTTCGTAGACCTTCAGGCGGTGACGGATGACCTCTTCGTTGTCATCGGTGCGACCCTGCTCTGCTGCGCGGTTGAGCAGACGCTCGACGAGTTCGTCGTTGTCTGCAACCAGCAGAAGAACGCGGTCGATCTTCTCGCCCTTAGCTTCGAGGATGGAGTCCAGCTCGTGCACCTGGGAGGTGTTGCGGGGGTAGCCGTCGAGCAGGAAGCCGTTGACAACGTCGCTTTCCTCCAAGCGTGCGCGCACCATGTTGTTGGTGACGGAGTCGGGAACCAGGTTGCCGGAGTCGATGTACGACTTTGCTTCCTTGCCCAGTTCGGTCTCTTCCTTGATGTTCTTGCGGAAGATATCACCGGTGGAAATCGCGGGAATCTTCAGCGCTTCAGCGATCTTGACGGCCTGGGTGCCCTTACCGGCACCGGGAGGGCCGACGATGAGCAGACGGTTCATCGGAGCAGTCCTTCGTAGTTTCGTTGTTGGAGCTGAGCGTTGATCTGCTTGAGAGTATCAAGACCAACACCCACCACGATCAGCAGCGAGGCGCCGCCGAACGGGAAATTCTGGTTTGCGTTGAATAGAATAAGCGCTACCAGGGGAATCATGGAAATTACACCCAGGTAAAGTGCGCCAGGCAACGTAATTCGGTTGAGTACGTAGCTGAGGTAACGCTCGGTGGGCTTACCGGCACGAATACCGGGGATGAAGCCACCGTACTTCTTCATATTGTCCGCTACCTCTACCGGGTCGAAGGTGACCGCCACGTAGAAGTACGCGAAGCCAATAATCATGAAGAAGTAGAGAACAATGTACAGCGGGTGGTCACCACGCACCAGGTATGCGTTGATCCAGTTAACCCAGTCGGGCGGGGTGGAGCCGTCGGTGGGGGTGTTGAACTGGGCAATCAGACCGGGCAGAGTCAGCAGGGAAGACGCAAAAATCAGCGGAATCACGCCGGCCATGTTGACCTTCAGCGGAATGTAGGTGCTGGTGCCGCCAATGGTGCGTCGGCCGATCATGCGCTTTGCGTACTGCACGGGGATACGGCGAACGGACTGCTCAACGTAAACCACAGCGAGCATAACCAGCAGGCCGATACCGCAGACAGCTGCGAAGATACCCCAACCGTGGGTGCGCTGGATGGCGCCCATAGCGCTCGGGAAGGAGGATGCAATGGAGGTGAAGATCAGCAGGGACATGCCGTTGCCAACACCGCGCTCGGTAATCTGCTCACCCATCCACATGATGACGGTGGTACCTGCGCACAGGGTGACGATGATTAGCAGGATGTGCAGTACGTCGTCCTGGGGGATGATGCCGGGGCAGTTACCCAGCAGAACGCCGGAGCGCGCCATCGAGACGATGGTGGTTGCGTTCAGCAGAGCAAGAGCGATGGTCAGGTAACGGGTGTACTGGGTAAGCTTCGCCTGACCCTGCGCGCCTTCATCGTGCAGCTCCTGGAATCGCGGGATAACCACGCGCAGCAACTGGATGATAATGGACGCGGTAATGTACGGCATCACGCCGAGGGCAAAGATCGAAAGCTGCAGCAGTGCGCCACCGCTGAAGAGGTTGACGATATCGTAGACGCCACCGCTCGTAACATTGGCGTTCAGACACTGCTGTACATTTCCGTAGGAAACGCCTGGCGCGGGGATGAAAGTGCCCACGCGGTACAGCACAATCATTGCCAGGGTAAACAGCAGCTTACGCCGCAAATCGGCGGTCTTCAAGACTCGCCCGAATGCGCTCAGCACATGTCCTCCTGTAAGTCTATGGGGCGCCCATCCCTCTCAAGGAGTTTTAGGGCGCAGTAAACACATCTTCCAGTCTATCGTGTTTGGAGCGCCTAACGATAACTCCCTAGCAGATTATCTAGCTTTTATATTCTCTTAGCGTGATTTTTGAACACAAAATGTGGTGCACACCAAGCGTACAAATATGCGAATACAGGAATATGCCCCTGTTGCGAGTCTTTTCGAGCAGCAAAAAGCCCCCGTCCGTACAGTATACGGACGGGGGCTTTCTCGTCTTGAAGACTACTTAACGGTTACAGAACCGCCAGCGGCCTCGATCTTCTCGATAGCGGAAGCCGATGCCTTGTCGACAACAACGTTCACCTTGACGGAGATTTCGCCGTTGCCCAGAACCTTCACGAGCTCGTTCTTACGAACGGCGCCCTTAGCAACCAGTGCCTCGACGGTGACGTCGCCACCGTTGGGGAACAGTTCCTGGATGCGGTCCAGGTTAACAACCTGGTACTCGGTGCGGAAGGGGTTCTTGAAGCCGCGCAGCTTCGGCAGGCGCATGTGCAGCGGCAGCTGGCCGCCTTCGAAGCCTGCACGAACCTGGTAACGTGCCTTGGTACCCTTGGTACCGCGACCTGCGGTCTTACCCTTGGAGCCTTCACCGC
>NZ_CALJRY010000082.1 GCF_937976295.1 uncultured Rothia sp.
TAGTTTTCACTCACCTCCCCCTTGTCTGGGGGGTTATATCACTACTCACTCAAACACCCTATCCGGCGGGATGATTTCCCCGTCGGTGCCCTGGGTGTGCTGTGGTGCACCCAAAATCTTTACACACACTGCACTCTGTGCAGAGAACACGAAGGAGACCCCCGTGAAGATTCGTTCTGGCCTGCGTACTGCTGCTACTGGTGCCGCCCTGTCCCTGGCGACTATCCCTGTCGCCTCTACTGCTGCTCATGCTGAGGCTCTGCAGATGCCGAAGGCTGTCTGTGACGGTGCAGATACTATCCTCGGCGTCATCGCTGGCTTCGGCTTTGTGGCTGCTGTGGCCGGTATTATCCTCATCGGCATTAACCTGGTCATCGCGCATCGCCGTGAGGACGGCGGCTTTGTGCTGGGCGCGATCGCTAAGTGGGGTATTGGCGCGATTCTGATTGGTATTGCGGCTCCGCTCGCGAGCCTGTTTGTGAAGTCGACTCTGAACTGCGGCTAAAAGGGGGTTGTGATGGTACGTGAGGTCTTGAGGTCTCGCCGGTCGTCAATTTTTTTCATGGTGGGTGTGCTGGTGATTGCTGGCCTGCTTGCTGTGAAAGTTATTTTTTTCCCGGAGCAGTCGCGTGAGTCTGCTGCGCCGTCGGCGTCTGCGTCGGCTTCGCCGTCGTTGTCGGCGGTGGCGGCGTCGGCTGGGTCGGTGGGTGCTGATGGTCGTGCGGTGTGTGATGTGCCGGTTCCGGCGGGGAAGGAGTTTTCTGCTGAGGTCCCGGAAGATTACGTCTGGGAGCAGACCCCCTCGGGTGTCCATTACCCTGTGTCTGCTACGTATGGTCCGACGGTGCGTCAGGGCCGCATGGGCCAGTGCTTCGCGCATAATCCTACGGGCGCCGCCATGGCCGCTATTAATGCCCTCACCGTCGCAGGCAATCAGGAAATTCCGGCTGCTGACCGTCGAGCAATCTTCTCAAGCCGATACGCTGGCAAGCCTGACCCGTGGGAAGGTGAGGACGAAGATGTTTCTTCGGACGTCTCCGCAATGGTTTACGGGTTCGGCATCCAGGGGTATTCGACTGAGCGCGCCACTGTGAAGGTTTACACTCTCGCCCAGTCGAACACCGGGGAAACGGTTTCGGCGTGGATGCCTGTCCGCATGGTTTGGGAAAACGGCGACTGGCGTTTTGACTCAGAAAAGTCAGAGGTCGTGTTGGAAGTCGTCTCTGATGATTCTCAGAAGCCCGCTCAGCGGTTCACTGTTGATCCTGCAACGTTGAAGGAGTGGGGGTTTAAGCTATGACCGCCATTGATGCTGCAAAAAAAGCCTTCTGCACTGCTGCCCCAATCAACACCAAGGCTTGTGAATTGGCGATTGATCACGGCGGGGAAGAGCTCGCAAAGGCTGCTAAGGACCCCGCCGGATATGCTGTAAAAAAAATCACCGACGGCACCTTTAATCAAATCTTGGAGAGCTTCTGGAATGGCTCTGTAGCGATTTACCGCGATTTCATCACCTCCTGGCTGAAGGCCGGCCCTATCATTGATCCCCAGACCTCCTCCGCGTTCCAGTGGGGTACTGGCGTCGTCAATATCTTCACCTTCTTGGCGGTTACCATCGGCATCATGGTCGCCGGCGTCAAAATCGTCTGGGAGCAGCGCGGCGAGGACATCCGCTATGTGCTCTCCTCCCTGGGCCGTGTCATCCTCGTCTCCGGCATGGGTGTCGCCATCATCTCCCTGCTGCTGACGGCTAGTGACCAGGCTGCTGCCGCGATTCTCGAATCCAGCAATTGGAGCAGTCGGGACACGACAGCGATTCTGGGCGACCCAAGTAAGGCTGTCGCCGCGCTGGGCGCGATGCTGTTTTTGCCTGGCGCGATTATGGTCCTGGTCGTGATTGTGCAGTGGTGCATCATGATTCTCGTAGCAATCGCTACCCCGGTGCTGCTGATGTACTGGCCGGTGGCTGAGGGCATCACTTTCGCAGCTGGTGGCCGCGGGTTCTCCCGCGTCTCCAAATGGCTACTGGCGTTCATTTTGTTCAAGCCGACCGTAGCCGTGCTGTACGGGTTCGCCTTCCAGGAGCTCAAGGGTGGCGACGGTATCGGCGGTATTGTCACCGCGGTGTGTATTATCGCGATGGCTCCGTTTGCGTTGCCTGCCCTGTTGAAGATTGTGAACCCTGCTGCGGCGGGTACTGGTGCTGATGGTGCTGGTACTGCGTTGGCGGGTATGGCGGGTATGGCGGTTGGTGCTGCCGGTATGGCTGCTGGTGCGGCTA
>NZ_CALJRY010000083.1 GCF_937976295.1 uncultured Rothia sp.
GGCCGCCTGTTCTGGCGCCCGACTGAGAACCCGGTCAAGGACACCGCACCGCGCGTTCCTGTCCTGATTCCGGCGGCGGAGCCGGTGCACATGTGGCCCGACCCGATTCAGTCCACCGAGTTCATGCGTGAACACCAGGACGCGTGGGCTGACTACACCCTGGAAACCGTGGATGTGTATCCCAAGCCTGAGAACGCCCCCGAGTTCGACGCGAACTCTACGCTGTTCGCTGGCTGGCTCACCGAGCAGGCTCGTGCTTTCCACGGCCAGCGTTGGGATGCGTACGCTGCCGCCGGTGGCGCGCCGGCACCGGGTGCTCCCGGTGGCCCGCAGGCGCCCGGTCAGCCGGGTGCGCCTCAGCCTAGTTTTGGTGGCGCACAGCCGAACTTTGGCGAGTCCCAGCCCGGTAATACTCAGCCCGGTTACGGCCAGTACGGCAGCAGCCAGTACGGCACTGACTCTGCCACCCCGAACCAGTACGGTAGCTCCTCTGAGGGCGGCTCGTACGGTCAGGGCTATGGCTTCGATAGCGATAAGAAGTAGTTCCTGAGCTGCAGGCCCAAGAACCTTGATGGACCCGTCGGGGTGCGTGAAGCACCCCGGCGGGTTCAGCCGTTAACCGCCTCGTACGTGACCCTCAGGTGAGAAGGCGCGCCCACCACTGCATCCGCCGCGTGCCGCGGTCATAAAATGGAAACCATGCTCTCATCACTTCGCTCTATCAAACTCGACCCGCTACTGACCATGCTCATTAGCGCGGTTATCCTCGCCATTATCGTGCCGGCGCGCGGCGACTTCGCCGAATGGTTCAGTACCGGAACCAAGTTCGCGGTCGCCCTGCTGTTCTACCTGTACGGCGCTCGCCTCTCCACCGCGGAGGCTATTCGCGGCCTGACCCACTGGCGTCTGCACCTGATGATTCTGAGCTGCACGTTCGTGCTGTTCCCGCTGGTCGGTTTGGCGCTTTCACCACTGCGTTTTGTGCTCGGTGACGGGCTGTACATGGGCATTCTGTTCTTGACCTTTGTGCCCTCGACCGTGCAGGCGTCAATTGCGTTCACCTCGATTGCGGGCGGTAACGTGGCGGCGGCGATTGTGAGCGCCTCGCTCTCTTCGATTGTGGGTGTGGTGGCGACCCCGCTGCTCGCCATGATGCTGATGAACACGGGGCATATTGAGTTCTCCGGAACGGTCTTCCTGGACATCGCCATTCAGCTGTTCTTGCCGTTTGTGCTCGGCCAGTTGACGCGCCGCTGGGTGGGCGAGTTCGCCAAGAAGCCGACCACCAAGTGGCTGGATAAGTTCTCGGTCATGATGATCGTGTATTCGGCGTTTTCTGCCTCGGTGGTGCAGGGCGTGTGGACGCGCGTGGCGTGGTGGCAGATCGTGCTGCTGGTTGTGCTCATGGCGATTATTGTGGTGTTTATGCTGTGGCTGACCGACCTGCTGGCTAAGCGTCTGGGCTTCAACCGTGCCGACCGTATTACGATTCAGTTCTGCGGTTCGAAGAAGTCGCTGGCGGCTGGCCTGCCGATGGCAATTATTATCTTTGGTGCGGGCTCACTGGGCCTGATGATGCTGCCGATCATGATTTTCCATCAGGTTCAGCTGATGATTTG
>NZ_CALJRY010000084.1 GCF_937976295.1 uncultured Rothia sp.
ATAATGGGGGTCCCAGCCGATAAGACCGATAAGCCGGTCCGAAGCCCGCCGCAGGGCAAGGGCAAGCTTCGGATCCTGCTCACTATCCCCTATAAGGGTTTGGAGGTCTGACAGGCTTGCGCAATACTGGTTTTCAGACATAACAAGCCTCCTTACCGATTAATCTTTGGTTTTCTTACCGGCCGACGGTTTCACAATATACGGGTTATCTTCCGTTACGGGAGTTTCCTTACCCGTATCTTTGCGTATAGCCGTGGTGGACGGTACCTGCTTCGTGATCAGCAGGTTACCGTCCTCGTCTATCAGCCTGGCACGGTAAGCGTCTGGCCGCGTGTAGCGAACGCTATCAATGATGAGCATCTCTTCTTCCATCACATTACCGTCCTCTACGTTTTAGCCCTGGGCGAGCTTAGCAACGCACAGTTGGGCCGGCTTGCGGATCATTTGCAATGCGCGCATTTCTGCCCTGATGTAGGACAGGTTGCGCTGCGCGTAATCCTTGTGCTGATTGAATACGGCGATATTGAGTGCTTCGTAGACGAGCAGCTGAATTACGCTGAAATCGCCGATGATGGCGGTTCCTTTTTCGAGGTAGGAGGATTCCAGGCGGGGGATTGACCATACGGTTGGGTCGCCGGAGGCGAAGGGGCCTGCTCCCAGATACCGGCCGTTCTTATCCTGCAGGAGGTCGAGAGCCTCGTTATCCTCAGGATTCATGACAACTGCCTGTGGAGTTGTACCGGACGTGGTAGACAGGAGGGTCTTTGCCTTACGCAGGGTAGTAGCGATATCTGTGTCAAATGCCTGGTTGAGGACGCCGGTAGTGTGCAGGATACCTGCAGGTTCGTCTGCAGATCCGGACCCGTTAATCAGCGTTTTCTCGATTACGTCAAGCAGGTTAGCTTCAAGCTCCCCGTCGATGATGCCGACGAGTGCACCGTCGTCGGAGAGTTCCTGGTTCGTGATTTCCAAGCCATCTGCATAGGTAAACGCTTTAGCGTCTGCCGTAGCTGTGGTAAGGGTACTCAGTGGCTTAAGCCCGCCTTTAGCGTCCGTACCAGTGGTTGTTTTTGCCTCGCCGGTGATGCTGGCGTTGTTAGTGACTGCCCGGAGCTGACGGTACTGCAGCCATGGGCTGTTGGTTGTGCCCTGGTAGATCAGGTCGAGGATCGTGCGCGGTTTACGGTATGTCAGATCATCGATACCTTCAACATATTCTGGGCGGGAGGCGCCGGGGATTCCGGTGTTGAGCGGATCGGCTTTCAGTACGCGCTGGCCAGAAGCAACGTCCTTGACGGCGAAGTTGACGACACCGTTTTTGGATTCGAATCCGTGAGGGTGGTCTTCGCGGAAGCCGCGTACTTCGTCGGACTTGACGAACTTTTCGCCGATGGTGAACTTCCCTTCGAGCATGGTTGATGTTTCTCCTTCGTTATGGGTTGCTGCGCGGAGTGTGGCAGCGGTTTTCTTGGCTGAGCTCATTGCTGTTTTTAGCTGCTGGATCTGCCGGCTGATTTCTTCTGCGCGGCTGATTTCCTTTTCGGTAAGGTTGGTGCCTTTCTTTTCGAGGTTTTCCGCCTCAGCCACCAGTGCCTTGAGTGTTTCCTGACGATTCATCAGATCGTCTCCTTTCCGGCTACGAGAGCCTTTATCAACTGTGCGGCTAAGGCCTGCCGCTTTTTCTTCGCTGACTTCCCTTCCGAATCGTCTGGTGTTTCTTCATCGCCAGCGTTTCCTCCGGGAGTGTCTGTGGAAGTATCATCGTCGTCGCTCGTGTCGTTCTCATCTATGAATTGTGAGAGTTTGTCTACTGCCTGGTTGAGCAGATCGAGCGTGTCTTTGAGGTCGGTAAGATCCATATCATCATCTCCTTCTTCTGGATCTTCTTGCGGGTCTGCAGTATCCTGCGGGTCCGGTTCATCAGCTTTCACTGAGATAAGCTGCGTATCCGGATTCGCACCTTTAAGAGTGAGGGATACTTCAGCAAGCTGGAAGCGGCTGATGTGCGCATTATTGTCGTCGTCGTATTCGATGTCGTTTTCGTTGACGAACCCGCCGATGCTGAATTCATGGACCCTGCCAGTTTTCATCAACCGGTATGCCTGAACCGCGTTAGGATTGTCCATGTCCAGTTGGGCGTCTATCTGCAAACCGGTATCAGTTTCTTGGCCTTGTGCTGCTCCGAGATGGGACCAGATGTCTTCCCACTCGTGATCCCACAGGACAGGCAGAGGAGAATCATCGGTGAAGGTTTTGAGGCTTTCTTCAAAAGCGCCTTTCTCGATGATTTGGCCTTGTGAATCTTTGGTGCCGAAGGTACTGACGATAGCGGTAAAGCTGCCCTCGCCGTCCGTTGTATCAACATCAGCTTTATAAGATACGCGCTTAAAGACGCGCTTAGGGGAGTGTCTGTTCACAGTATTTTGTCCTTTCTGCTCACTCCACGGCATAAAAAAAGGGATAACACTATGTGGAGTGTTATCCCTGGGAAAATTTGAGAATAGGCGATGGGTTTACCATTCGTATTCGAGGACGCAGGTGCAGCCTGCGACTTCGTCTACGTCCAGCCCACCGTCACCTGGCCAGCGGGCACCATTGGAAAACTCATCATCGATGCCTGTTGCTTCCCCATCCATTTGAGCGTGGGAAGGCCTCGGGTGAGCACTAGTAACCTGCCAGCGTTTAGTAACCAGCCCGGAGGCCTTCGCGGCATCCTGACGGCCAAAGCCAGCCGCGTTAGCGATAAGGCTGGCCGCCCAAGCAACAGCCGTACTGTCTTTCAACCGGTCAAGCAAACTCGTACGCGGATCGACGTCGCTATCCTCATCGTCATCAGGATTGGTTTCCATTTCGTCTAGGTTGGCGAAGCTGGTGAGCATGCCGTCGGCTATTTTGCTGGCGGCGTTTTGTCCTATCTTGGTCACGTAAGGTTTCATGACGCTGGCTGCCCAGCCGGATTGTTCCGGATTGTACTCAGCGAGCACGCTACGCGCCCCGGCGAGGGCTGACGCCCATGTAGACGGGTTGATTGCTTCCATCAGGATTGTGTCCCACTGGTCATGGAAGTCTTCCGGATCCTCGATATCATCATGAGATTGCATCATCTTCACATAGATACTGCGCAGAGCTTCAACGAGGCTTTTCTCCTGTTTTTTCTTCACCGTATTCAGTTCGCTTAATGCTTGCTGGCGGACAAGATGCTGCCCAGGAGAAAGAGTCTTCATCTGTTGATGTTGAATATTCTGTTTGCCTGTATCAGTGGGGGAGGCAAGCCCGCCTTCAGTCACATTCAAGGGGGTAATCAGCTGGTCAGTACCCTTAAGCTTAGGATAGTCCAAAGCAGCTCGTGCTTCCGCGCGAGTCAAGTATGGTCCGCCTACAGCAGTCTGCAGATAGGACGCCTGCTCAAGGAAACTGCCATTCATGGCACTGTTGCGGTCAAGCTCACCATAGATTTGATGGCCTTCGTCAGCCAGGGCGGGGATTATTTCCGCATTGAATGCCTGACGGATCTCATCAATCACCGGCCCCAACGTCGGACCATACAGCATTTGGCGGAAAGCCGCTATATTGCTGAACGTACCCTGGCGCGCGCCCACCAACTCTGGAGGTATGTGGAATGCCCCGCAAACCTCGACGGTAGATAAACGCCGGCCTTCGATATCCTGGGCGTCGGCAGGCTTAATCGTATCGTTCAAGGACACGTATTCCATACCATCTTCCAGGATTGGAGTGCCGCCGGCGGCCGACATACGGAAATCGCGCCACGATTGGACGAACTGTTCGCGTTTGACTGGCTCCCACCGTCCAGACGTAGCCTCGGGAGGGCGTTTAATATACCCGTTGAACTTTGGGCTCCTGTCCCATTGGGCGTTACGCCACTGGACAGCATGCGCCTGCTCTTCCAGGATCTGGCGCAAAGTCGTCAACGGGCTCACACCATTGCCTGTGTTTGCGCTCCACCCAGTAGAAATAGCGAGCTTTTCCGCTGACAAGTCTACCGGCCCCTGAGCCAGATTCACCAGCACGCGCGTAATATTGCCTAAAGCGTCGCTTTTAATCGTCAGCAGTCGTGGCGGTATGCGCTGCAAGTAATACTCGTTATCCTCATTCACCAGCAAAGCAACGCAAAAGATGTCGTAGAGCATCAGGTCTGTGGTGATACGGTTCAGCAGGTTAAAGCTGGTGACACGTGCTTCACGATGCGGGTATCTTAACAGCTGTTCGGCCAGGGAATCGTGGGCGCGAACACGGTCATCATCAGCTACACGCTCGTAGATCTTCCACGGCAACGCAGCCACGTGTTTAGCAGCAAAACTAACTACTGTGCGTACAGCCGGCTGGGTTTTCCAAATCCTTTGAGCATTGATAAACCCGCTATTAGAGTAGCTCATCAATGGCGTACCGGGGTCTCTGACTGGCAGCCCCCAAGTGGTTTTTGTGTTCACGCCCGGCAGACTGCTGTCACCGATCGTGACAGTCTCACCGGTCGAAGAAATAAAATTAACCATCTGCCACCACCTGCAGTACGAGAATTGAACGTCTGAATATGATAACCGTGCCCGGTATCTGCTGGCCGTCCGCCTGCACATCACGCAACCGGATACGGCCCGGCCAACTAAAACGGGTCACACCAGACAGGCTGGACCCGTCAACCAGGTTCACAACAAGTTTCCGTCCTGGAAACCACATAAAATGTCTCCTTCCCATACGAACTAGGCAATGATGAGCGCGTGTTCGCTTGCCTCGTAAGCGCTGTGCGCGTGTTCCATCTGGTCAGCCATAGCTTCGCTCATAGCCGTCACCAAGGCAGACACGCCATCAATCTTTTCACCGCTCTTATTCTTATCCGGCTTCACATTCCCCGCCGGGTCAGTAGTCACCGCGAGATTATCCATACACCAATCCATCACCGGATTACAATGCGCCAGCCCACTTTTACCCTTCAGGCCGGCTAAGCACAAGCGCTGTACCTGCTTCAACGGGCTTGACAATGTCAAATACCCCTGACGTACCTTCACCATACTGATACCGTCAGCCATCAAATCATTCACCAGCTGAGACGAATTGTAAGGATCATAACCAAGAGTACGCACATCAAATTTTTCCGCGTCCTGTTTAATAGCAGCACGGATAAAATCATAGTCCTGCACATTGCCTGGCGTAGTCTGCAAATATCCTTGCTCATGCCATACCGATGCAGTGCCTGCGGTCCGCTGATCCAAAGCCTCAAGATTATCTTCAGGTGTCCAGAAACGCCAAATAGCCTTATAATCGTCCTTCCCCACAGGGAACAGCCAGCATAAAGCAGACAAATCAGACACTGAAGCCAAATCTAAACCACCGAAACACGGTTTACCGTCAAGCGACGCTTCAGTAAACTCATGCTGGTTCGCATTCCACGCACGCTGACTGATAAACTTCGTTGTCTGCTTCGTCCTCACATTTAAATTCAAGCGGAGGAAACGGGCAAGCTGCAGAGGGCTATCTTTCGCTGCCTGGGCTTCAGCCATCATAAACTCTTTCGTCGGACTAACCCCATACCCGGGATTCGCCCGCCGCCATGTTTCCTCTTTAAAAGGGTCCGCAGACTTCGGAGCAGCAAAAATCACCGCATACTCATTCGCATTCGAATAAATACCCTTACACAGCTTCTCCATACGGTCCCGCTTCTTCGAATACGGACTGTTACGCCTCCCATCATCAGCAGTCGTAATCGTCAACCCCAACGGTTGAGACCGTGCGCCTGTACCAGATTCCAAAGCGTCAATCACGCTCAGATCCTTGTGCACATGCATCTCATCAACAATATACCCGTTCGGGTTCGTCCCCTGAAGCAGGTCACCCACAGACGCAACAGCCTTGAAAAAGGATTGGTCTACCGGGCGGACAATCTCTTTCTTCATTGCCTGGATACCAGCAGCCTTAAAATCCGGACTATTATCCGCAACCAGCTGAGCAGGACGATACGCCAACAACGCCTGATCCTTAGACCCTGCTGCCGCTAAAACCTGCGCACCATACTCGCCATCAGCAAAAGCCAAATCCAACGCCAAACCGGCACACAGCGTCGTCTTACCATTCTTACGCGGAACCTCAACCCACGCTTTGCGGATAATGCGCACGATACTGCCATCGTCCGCCGACGGATGCACCCAACCGAACACCGGGGCAATCACATAAGCCACCTGCCACGCATCAGGGCGCATAGGCCGGCCGGCCCACTTACCTTGAGTATGACGCAAATGTTTCAACGTGTTAATCACACTATCTACACGCGACGGGTCAAAAAAAGCACCATGAACATCACGCGGCTCAGCAGTCCTCCACAACGGTTTCTGCCACTTCTCCAACATGTAACCACGCTCCCGTAAATACCATTTTACTTCAGGAGACAACGGTGCAGCATACGGCCGGTCAGTGAAGCGCGAACGGGTTATCTTCCTCTTCCTGGCTACCACGCTCATCACCTCGCATACGGCTACGAGCAGCAAAAGACAAACCTAACTGCTTCGCATACTCCAAAAATGCTGAAGAATTATCCTTCAAAATCTGAGCCTTCGGGCTCTTCGCCTCCTGGCCGCCATGCCGCTTATCCTCCACCACGACACCCTGCTCAATAAGCTCATTCGACACACGGCGAGCCAAACTAAAATGCCGCAAAGCCATCTCCACCGTCATACTATCCGCCTCAGAAAGCAAACCTGCTTCGGCAAGCACAGGAACAATCTCGTCCCACAATTCAGACACTTCAATAGGTAGGCCGGTAGGCTTGTCTGGCTGCTGAGGGGCAACCATGGCCGCTGCTGAAGATCTGTCAACCTGATTCTCGCCCACAGGGGCAAGCTTCAAAGGACCACGAGCACCCATTTTTATACGCCTCCCTGTATCTCTCCAAAAAACCTAAAACTTAGGCTGACGTCTTCAGAGCTGACCATGCCGCTGTTTTGGGCGGGTTTTTTTGAAATTTTTACTCCAGATC
>NZ_CALJRY010000085.1 GCF_937976295.1 uncultured Rothia sp.
CGGCGGGGCAGCCCTTGCATCAGGAACTGTGCCTGGCCCCTTGGGTATAGCTGAGCTGGCTGATGAGAAGACAGGCGAGCGTCTGGGGCGGGCAAAGCGTGGTATCGAAGATACCGTCCCCGCCGTCATCGAGGGCGTCAAAAAGACCCTCCCTCATCCCGAGCCGACTCCGCAGGAAAAGCCTCAGGCCCCGGAGCCTGCATGGCCCGAAACCCCTGTGCCGCAGATGCCGAATTCAGGTTCCTTGCCCGCACCGAACCTCGCACCTGCACAGCCCGTGCTATCAGCCGCAAAGCTGCTGGGCTCCACTACCGAGGCACCTGCCAACCGTGGATTCATCGTCAACGCACCGCAGAACACCCCGCCCGTTACCCGCATGCCCATGGCACCGGCCGAGGACATCGACCCCGGATTCATTGTGCGCCCGGAAGAACAATCCACCCTTGGGAGCCTCACGCCCCGCCTCGTTCAGGGCCTCCCAGACGTGGTTGAATCGCTACCCCGGATTGGTGACCTAACGGCTACGCCGCATGCGGTCAGTGGCGATAGGCAAGGCGGAGACTACGATGGTGGCGAGTCGCTCATCCCGACCCTGCCAGACCTGAAACCTGCGCCCATGCTCCCGCCTAAGAGCATTGACCCCGGGTTCCTCGCACCGGCTCCGCCCGAGAACATCGACCCCGGGTTCCGCGCCCCAGGCCCTCCCGAGGACCTGAACCCCCTCGAGGAGCGTGAACCCCTGATGGCCTAAAAGCACCAGTCTAAAAACCCAGTCCCAAGAACCAATCTTGACGGCTCAGCGGAGGGTGGAGGGGCGAGTAGAGTAGAGAAGAGAAAAGGAGGGGCGTCGCCGGGAACAACCCCGGCGGCGCCCCTCCGTCTTTTCGTACAGCCTTTGCACGCGGTGCTTCTTTGCGTGCAGCCTTTGCGTACAGCGCTCGCGGCTAAGTACCTGCTGTCTGCATAACTACAGCTTGCTTGCGACCTGCTCTCTAGGTGAGAAGCGTTAGCCTCCGAGCCGCCCGCAGGCACATACTGGAACCATGAGCCAGTCAGCTGAACACGCCAATATCCCGGTCCGCCCCGTCTTCAACA
>NZ_CALJRY010000086.1 GCF_937976295.1 uncultured Rothia sp.
TCTTCCGATCTCTGGGCTGGGAGGTGCCGAAGGGGGTGGCCCGGGAGCTGGACGCCATCCTTAGCGCCTACGAGGCGGTGTGCGATGCGGGTGATGCACCGGACGCCAAATACTACGAGCTGTACGATGACCACAGGCAGTGGGTGCACCTGCTGCCAGGGCAGCGCCCCGCCGGGTTCTTCCTGCGCAAGTTCCCCACCTGGCATGTGGTCATCCAAGACCGCGACACCCCGGGCAATCTGGGCCTCCTGGTGCACCTGGAGGGCGGTGGGGATGAAAAAGAGGTGGTGCAGGTGCTGTGCCAGCAGGGGCTGCAGCCGCTGCTGGATCCCAAGAAGTGGATCTACGTCTGGCCGGACGTGCTGGCCAGCGAGCGGGAAGTGGAAGCGTGGTGGACGGTGGCCAGGTTGAAGAACGTGGCGCTGGTGGCGGCCTGCGCCAAGAACGTGGAGCAGCTGATGCGTGACACCATGCCCAGGGCGGTCAGCATCTGCTTCGGGCAGGATTACAGCTGGGAATGCACGTTTGTGTGGACGCCGCCGGATTGGCCCGCCAGCGTGGGTGCCGGCTTTTGCTTGGCCATGGCCCCCAGGGCCGTGGATAACGACTTCCTGATAATCGAGGAAAACTTCATGAAGGGTAGTGAACATGCTGCAGATTGACGTATTCGCCATCGACAAATTCATTAACCTGTGCAGGGCAAACAGCGTGGCCTACTGCGTGTTCCCTCGGGGCGTCCCCGAGCTGAAGCAGGACTGCGGCAACGCCATGAGCACCGGGAAGCCGTGGGTGGCGCTGGTAACGAGCGCGAGGCTGCGGGAGGTGCAGCTGGAGCTGCACACGTTTAAGTACCCCTTCGTCATTCTGGGCTACTCTCCCAGTGTGGTCATCCTGGGGTCCATTTCCGCCAGCAGCATCTTCCCCATGACCGTCGCGGAGGCGGACGATGGGGCTTTCGTGAAATTCAACCAACGGTGGCAAAGTATGCAGGAGAGCCTCGAGATGCAGTACGTGGAGTACTGGCTTGAGAAGAGCAAAACAGTTACCGAAGCCTGCCGCAACATGCGGTACAGCCGCAGCACCTTGTATCGCAAGATCGAACTCTGGTGGTGCACGGAGGGCGAGGGGGCGGCGGCTTGGCTGGCAAAACGGATGAAATGACATGGCAAAGAGCATTGAAAAAGGCAAGGAAAGCGAACGGGAAATCTGCCGCCTGTTCAACGGCATCGTGTGGGACGTGAGGGGCGGGGATACCTCTCAGAACTGGTTCCTGCGCAACGTGCACCAGGCCGCCCACGGCGGCGCGGACATCCTCAACCCCTGCGGCTGGAGCATTGAGGTTAAGAACCACAAGAATGCGAGCGTGGGGGCGTGGTGGCTGCAGTGTGTGGAGCAGGCCACGCGGACGGGGGAGCGGCCGGTGCTGGTGTGGAAGCACACGTTTAAGACCCCGTGGATGGCCCGCCTGTACGTGTTCCCCGCTCGCACCGCCGCAGCGGCGGCCGTGGGGCCGGGCACGCTGGCGGTGGCGGACATGACGCTGGATGCCTTCTGCCGCATCCTTCGGTTTGACGTGGAACAGATGTATGAAAAACAGAAAGCGGGCCTCGACCTTGGACCCTACGTGGTACAGAACAAGGTGTATGCACGGACGGCAGCGCCCGTCCAAGCTGGTGCGGGCCGTGGCGCTGCTGGCGTTGATGCTGATCTTGTGGTGGGTGACTGGAAATGAATGATTTCACCTTCGCGGACTTGTTCTGCGGCGGCGGGCTGGCCACCATGGGGCTAATGGATGCCGGCGGCCGCCCCGTGTGGGCGGTGGAAGCGGACCGTGTGATTGCCAACGTGTATGATGCGGTGCAGGGGCCAAGCATTACGGTGCTGGACGACAGACTGCACGCGGGGTGGCTGCCGCCGGAAGGGACGCCGGAGGTGGATGTGCTGTGGGCCAGCCCGCCCTGCACGGAGTTCAGCGTCGGGAACAGCAAGCTCACGGCGCTCAGTGACGTCGCAGACCTCTATGAAGCGGCCGCCATCATTGCATCCCGCCTGCGCCCCCGTGTGGTCATCATTGAAAACGTCTGGCAGGTGGGCCGTTACCCCGTGGCGCAGCGGGCCATGAATGTGCTCAAGGACACTTACCCGCACGTGGCCACGTTCCGCCTCTGCGCCACACACTTTGGCACCTACGCGCAGCGCGACCGCATGTTCCTGGTGGCCCACGAGAAGAGCGATTTGCCGATGGCCACACAGCTACCCAAGCATGCGCCGGAGGTGCCGGGGCGGGGGTGGGCCGGGGCGGTGCGCGACCCCTCCTGGCTGCACGGCAAGCGTCTGGGGGATTTCCGCAAGAAGAACATCCAGGAAATCCTGGCCGCGCTGCGCAGGGACGTGGAAAGCGGCAAGGTGGTGGATGGGCAGGTGATGGCGCTGGAGTACTTTGGCACCACCCGCCGGCTCAAATCCGATAAGGAAAACCTGGCGGCGCTGCACTGCAAGAGCGGCATCAGCTGGGTGCGCGTCAACGCCAAAGACGTGGAGGCCAGCCCCACGGGGGTGATACAGCCGGCACAGGCGGCGTGGTTGATGGGCTGCCCGAATTGGTTTGAAGTGTTCATGACGGACATCGGTGTAACCAAGACGCTACAGCACCGCATCATCGGCAACGGCGTTAACTGCCGCGTTGCCCGCCACCTTGGCATCGCCGCTCGTAACACGCTGGCCCACACCCGCTAAACCGCCGGCTCCTGGCGTATACTTTGTTGAAAACGGAGGTACGCCAACATGCAGCTATCTTGGGGTGCAAGGGTTTCAGCGGAGTTCTGCCATGAGGTGCTGGAAGTGTCGCGCCGGCTGCACGTGCAGCCGAATTACCTCATGGCAGTCATGGCCTTTGAAACAGCGGAAACCTTCCGCGCAGACATTCGCAACGCTGCGGGCAGCGGTGCGGTAGGCCTCATCCAATTCATGCCGGGCACCGCCAGGCTTCTTGGCACCAGCGTGTCCGCGCTCATGGAGATGACGCCGGTGCAGCAGCTGAAGTACGTAGAAGCGTACTTCGCGCCCTACGCGGGGCGGCTGCGCACGCTGATGGACGTCTACATGGCGGTGCTGTACCCCGCTGCCATTGGCAAGGGCGGGGAGTTCGTTCTGTTCAAGGCCCCGTACATTGCGTACCGCCAAAATGCGGGGCTGGACTGGGACAAGGATGACCACATCACTGTAGCGGAGGCAACGGAGGGGCCGTCACGAAAGCTGGTCAAGGGGCTCGCTCCGGGCAACGTTCGCACCTTTATATAATCTGGCGCATGCTAGACCAAGATCCGTGGAAAATCTGGTGGGTCAAGAGCAGCGTCATGGTGGTCTTTGCCATCCTGGGCGGCTTTCTTGGCCACGTCATGCGCGTGCTGGATAGCCGGCACCGCGTGTTATGGTCGCGTGCGCTGTTTGAAGCTCTCGCTGCGGGGTTTGTGGGCGTGCTGGTGCTACTGCTGTGCAACGCGATGAACCTGAGCGACCAGTGGACGGGCGTGGTGGTGGGTGTAAGCGGGTGGCTGGGGGCCAATGCCAGCATAGGGATGTTAAGCGGTATAGTGCTGCGTAGGCTAGGAGTGGCGCAGAACTACGGGGATGAGGGAATAGCGTATGGTCCGACTCGTTACGTGGGTGCTAACCAGAAAGCGGCTGCTGATGGAGTACCTGCTCCTGGCGATGTTCTTGATGGCGGGGGGCCTGTGCGTGGGAATGTGGGCAGCGAAGCGGGGCCTGATCGCTGACCTGGAAGGCACGCGCCTGTACCTGCACACCGTGAGCGAGAAGCTGGAAATGGCGCACCAAGAGATAGCGGTGCAGCACCAGCAGCTGGAGCAAATGAAGAAGACGGGTGCCGCCAACAGTGTGGCCATCCACAACATGGTAACTCAGTGGGAACGTGTCAACCGTGAAAACGACGCCATGCGCTCAAGGCTCCAAGACCTGGAACGCAAAGACCCGTCCGTGGCTAATTGGCTGGATGTGCCTATTCCCGATGCTCTTGGGGGCCTGCTCAACAGCGCCAACGCTGCCACCCAAGGAGCGGGTCGTGGTGCGGGTGGTAAAGCTGAAACCGGACGGGCTGCTGCAGCCGTGCCCGGAGGTGCAGCAGGGCAAGATAACCACAAATAGGGAGCTACTGGCGGCGTACCTGGCGGAGCGGGAGGCGCTTGGCCTGTGCCGTGCGCGAGTACATTCGCTTATACTGTGGTATCAAGAAGTGGAAAACGGTCATGGGAAAGCAGACGGCTTTTGATATCAGCGAAATGAAGCAGGGGTACCTGACCCCTGACGAACGGCTGCTGAGGGATGAGTTCGTTAAGGAGTACCTCAAGGACTTCGATCCCTACAAGGCTGCCCTCCGCATGGGGTTCCAGAGAGTGTTTGCGGAGGACCAGGGGCAGGAGCTGATTAACGATCCCTACGTCCAGGCGCAGCTGCCCAAGGTACGCCCTGAGCCCAAGGATCAGTTCGAGTCCGACCGGCAGCTGGTCATGGACACGCTGCGGAGGGCGGCGCAGAATGGGCCCTTCAACACTCAGGTTCAAGCCGCTACAATGCTCAGTAGGATTTTGGGCATCGACAAGTTCAATGACAGCACAACGGCAAGCCAAGAGCTCGCGCAAGCGTTCCGAGACTTCAGCGAGAACCTCGCAAGAGATAGCAAGTATTGACCAGGAAGCGCATGAGCTGCTGAGGCGGAGTTTGAAGGGCAAGAACAGCATCCCGTGGACGGTGAAGCAGGTGCTGGAAGGAAACGACACGCCAGGGCAGCGCAAGCGCATGAAGAAGATTGAGCGTGCCGTACCTGCACGTGTGGTTAACAACCTGCACGATGACTGAACATGGCAAGCGGCAACCCCATGCTAGACCGGCAGATGGGCCGGTGGTACCCGCTGAAGGAGCACCCGGTGCAGCTGGCGCTCATGAAGGCGGTGCAGAATGGCGTGAGGTTCCCGCTGGTGCCTGCAGGCCGCCGCAGCGGCAAAACGGAACGCGCCAAGCGCTTCCTAGCTCAAGAGGCCATGGCCAACGGTGGCGGCATGTACTTTGCCGCCGCCCCCACCTACGCGCAGGCGAAGCGCATTTGGTGGGACGACATGAAGGCGCTTACTCTCAGCGTCCTGCACCCGAAACAGCCCAGCGAAGGTGAGCTGAAGATTTACCTGCCCAACGGCAGCGTGATACAGATCCTGGGCCTGGACACGCCGCAGCGGATTGAGGGTGTGAACTGGACCGGCGGAGTGATTGACGAGATTGCGGACGTGAAGAGCGCCAGCATGGAAGCGAACATCATGCCGGCGCTGAACACGGTGGACCCGCGACGGCCACACTACCGGGCGTGGTGCTGGTTCACGGGTGTGCCGGAAGGCCTCAACCATTACTACGACATGTGCGAGTACGCACAGACGAGTAATGATCCAGACTGGAAGGTTTTCCACTGGAAGAGCGCCGAGATTCTGCCCCCGGACGTCATTGAGGCGGCCAAGCGCACCATGAGTGCGAAGCAGTACCGCCAGGAGTACGAAGCGAGCTTTGAGACGGCCAGCGGCAGGATTTACGAGGACTACGGCCCGCAGAACCATTGCAACGAGACCATCAAGGAATGGGAAGAACTGCACTGGATGCATGACCAGAACTTCACGCCGCTGAGTAGCGCTGTGGCGGTGCTGCGCATGGGGGTACCGTTTTTGCTGGATGAGGTGGTGCTGGAGAACGCGGTGAGCCGGCAGAGTGCCCTGGAGTTCGTTGAGAAGTTCCGTGACCACAAGAACAAGATGGTCTACATCTACGGCGACCCGGCGGGGCGGGCCGGGGAGAAGCACGGGCATAAATCGGATTACACCGAAATCGAGACCGTGCTGCGGGAAGCGGGCTGGAAGTTCGAACGCAGGGTACGGCCCAAGCATCCGGCCATCAAGGACCGGCAGAACGCGGTACGGGCCAAGGTGCTGAGCGCGGATGGGCGGCGCTCGCTGTTCGTTAACCCGCAGACGGCCACATGGTGCCACAAGGCCCTGGCCACGGTGCAATTCAAAGAGGGCTCCACGTTCCAGGAAGACGATACGAACAAGTATCAGCACATCAGCACGGCAATCGGGTATTTTGTGGACTGGCATTGGCCCATGGGTCGCATTCAAACGCGCAGCGGCGCAGCAACGGGGTTCTACTAATCATGGCTGGAGTTCAGAACGTTCACCCTCTGTACACCCTCAACATGGAGGACTGGGAGCTGCTGCGGGACAGCTACCGCGGACAGCGCGCCATCAAGAACGCCGGTTCAAAGTACCTGCCCCCCACCAAGGGCATGAGAATCGACGGCCTGGGGCCGGGGCAATGCGGGGCGGATGCCTACAATGCGTACCTCCTGCGTGCGGTCTACCACGAGTTCGTCAAGGAAGCCGTGGAGACGTTCATTGGCATGATGTGGAAGAAGCCGCCCACGATTAACCTGCCCAAGGGCATGGAAGGGATGCGGGAACATGCCACGCCGAACGGGGAGGGGCTCATGATGCTGCTGCGGCGCATCAACGAGGAGCAGCTCGTGAGCGGCCGTGTGGGGTTGCTGCTGGACCTGCCCAGTGTGGTTAACGGCCAGCCGGTGCCGTACCTGGCGATGTACACGGCGGAGAGCATCCGGAACTGGGACGACAGGGAGTTCAACGAAGGGGAACAGACCCTGAACCTCGTGGTCCTGGACGAGAGCGGCATGGTGCGACAGGACGATTTCAGCTGGAAGCGGGCACAGAAGTTCCGCGTGCTGCAGCTGGGGGACCTGCTGCGCAACGAAACGGAGGGCACTTACCGCCAGGGTGTGTTCACGGAAGACACGTCCCTGGAGTACACCCCGGACGCCATGATTACGCCGGCCGTGCGCGGGGTGCCGCTGAAGCAGATCCCCTTTGTGTTTATCAACTCCAAGGATAACTCTGCGACCCCCGACCGGCCGCCGCTGCTGGGGCTGGCCAACCTTGCGCTCACCGTCTACCGCAGCGAGGCGGATTACCGCCAGAACCTGTTCATGCAGGGCCAGGACACGCTGGTGATTGTGGGTGAGGTGCACCGCAACGTAGGGGAAGGGGAAGAGCCGCTGCGCACGGGTGCAGGTAGCGTGCTGCAGGTGGAGCAGGGCGGGGAAGCGCGGTACATCGGCGTCAATAGCCAGGGGCTGCCGGAGCAGCGCCAGGCGCTGGAAGCGGATCTGGTGCGTGCGCAGAGCATGAGCGGCCGGCTGCAGAGTGGCACCGTGAACTATGAAAGCGGCTTGGCGCTGCAGGTGCGCATCGCGGGGCAGACCGTGACGCTGAATCAGATTGCCACAAGCGCGGCGCAGGGGCTGGAAAAGCTGCTGCGGATTGCTGCGGAGTGGCTGGGGTATGACCCCAAAGAGGTGGAAGTCAAGCCGAACCTGGAGTTCGCAGACTACGAGCTGTCCGGTAAGGACTTGGTGGAGTACATGAACGCCAAGGCCATGGGTGCCCCCATCAGCATGCTCAGCATTCACAACATGATGGCCCAGCGCGGCATGACGGACATGACCTACGAACAGGAGCTGGACCAGATTACCAAGGAAGGGGCCGACGGCGAGGTTATCCCGCTTACCCAAGGCACGCGCCTGGATACGAAACTGAAAGACGCCAGCCCGAGCGACGCCTGATTAGGAGGGCCACGCGGTGAAGACCAAGAGCGCGAACCAGAAGCTCTACGATGAAATGATAGCGAAGCAGGCCCAGCTGCACCGTGTGGCTATCAATGAGGCCGGTCGCTACGTCGCCGAGTTCAAGGTTAAGGACCAGGAGTTCACCTACACCATCCACGACATGTGGCGCGAGGGCCAGTCGGTTGACCACAGGGCCAAGAAGTCCATCTTCGCTAAGCTGAACGCCATACGGCAGGCCGTGTGGCGCAAAATTGTGAAATGGTTCCGCAAGTTCATGGGCCACCTGGCGAAGGCGGAGCGGCTGGACTTTCGCAACATGGTGCTCACCAACGCGCCCAAGGAAGTGAAGGTATTCCTAACGGGTGCCACCAGCGTGGACGCTATCCTGCGGATGCCGGTGGTGGGGTACAACGTGGAGAAATGGCTGCTGCAGCTGGCCGAAAGTGACGCCATCCGCCTGCGCGCCGCCACCTTTTCTGCTTCGTCTGCGCGGCAGCTGCAGGAAACCACAGTAGGCACCAAGATCCTCAACTACAGCAACGGCACCAACGCGGTGGCCTACCGCAACATCCGCACCGTGGTCACGACGGCCACAGAGGGCGTGGCGTCAAATGTGCAGTACGCTATCACCTCCGAGAACCCGGGCGTGTTCACTAAGGAAGTCTACACAGCGGTGCTGGATACGCGCACGAGCGCGCTGTGCCGCACCTTGCACGGACGGGTGTACGCGGTGGGGGAAGGGCCAGTGCCGCCGATGCACCCGAACTGCCGCAGCAAGCGGGTGCCGCTGTTTGAAGGCCAGGGGGTGCCGCCTGTGGAAACGTTCCAGGAATGGTTCGAGCGCCAGGATGAGGACACACAGCGCAAGGTTCTGGGCAAGAATAGATACGAACTGTGGCGGGCCGGCAAGTTGACGTTGGACAAGTTTGTTGATAGTGATGGCGAACAGTACACTTTGAAAGAGCTGTACGCGAAATACCCCGAAGCGTTTGAGGATTGACGAATGAAACTGAAAGCCCGGCTGGACAGCCTGGAAGGTATCAACGAGAAGTTCCACGAGCTGTACCACGAGGTGAACGGCCAGTACGTGCTGGAAGCCATTGAGGGGCTGCGCCAGCAGGAAGACGTGGACCGGCTGCAGGAAGCGCTGCGCAAAGAGCGCAACGACCATAAGAAGCTGCGCGAGCAGTACCGGCCGCTGGGCGACCGCAGCGTGGATGAGGTGGTCCAGGACCTGGAGCGCATCGACGAGTACCGCCTGGCTGCCGAAGGCAAGGTGGACGACAAGAAGCTCAACGACCTTGTGGAAAGCCGCATCAAGAGCCGCGTGGCCCCGCTGGAGCGGGAGAAGCAGAGCCTGACCGCCAAGCTGCACGAACTGGAAGGTGTGGTTACTCAATATCAGGCCGAGAAGCTGTGCCGGCGTATTACGGACGAGGTGCAGGCGGCCATCCGCAAGTCGCCGGGCTTCACACAGACGGCCCTGGAGGACGCGCTGATGCTGGCCGAGCGTGTTTTCCAGGTGGACGAAACCGACAAGGTTGTTACCAAGGAAGGCTGTGGGGTGACCCCCGGCGTGGACCCTGCCGTGTGGCTTACCGACATGCAACCCAAGCGGCCCCACTGGTGGGGTACCACCACGGGTGGCGGGGCAACGGGTGGCCGCGCTACCAGTGTGGCTAACAACCCGTGGTCCAAGGAAAGCTGGAACCTGACCGAGCAGGGTCGCATCTATCGCGAAAACCCCACACGGGCACAGCAGCTGGCCAAAGCGGCAGGGAAGGACATCCTGTAAGGCTTGCCCATAGCGGAAACTCCTGGTGTATACTAAGCGCAAGGTCCATCACATGGGTGACTTGGGCGCTTTGGCAAACCCCCATTACACCAGGAGTCACCCATGGCAAAGGGCGTGGTACGGCTTTCGGACGTGATCGTTCCGGAAATCTTCAACCCCTACGTTCAGCTGCGGACCACCGAGCTGAGCAACCTCGTTCAAGCTGGCGTCATTACTCTGGATGCGCGGCTGAATTCCAACCTCGCCGGTGAAGGCCTCACCTTCAACGTGCCGTTCTTCAAAGACCTGGATCAGGACGAGGAAAACATTTCCAACGATGATCCGGCAGTCAAGAGCACCCCGAACAAGATCGGTACCGGCCAAGAAGTTCAAATCCGCCTCAGCCGGAACAACAGCTGGTCGAGCATGGACCTGACCGCCGACCTGCTGGCCCATGACCCGATGACCAACATCGGCAATCGCCTCGCCACCTACTGGTCGCTGCGCCTGCAGCGTGCCTTCCTGGCGGTGGCACAGGGCGTGTTCGCACACAGCGAGACCACCCCGGCCGGCGGCAGCACCCACACGGCCAAAGACCTGACCCACGACATCAAGGGCACCACCTTCGTGGAAGGCACCACCACCTTCGGCGGCAAGGCGTTCATTGACACGCTGCTGACGATGGGCGACCACATGGGCGATCTGTCGATCATTTGCGTGCACAGTCTGGTCTACGGCCAGATGCGCAAGAACAACATGATTGACTTTATCCCGGTCAGCATCAACGGTGCCGCCCAAAGCGTGCCCACGTTCCAGGGCCTGCAGGTGGTGGTTAACGACAACATCCCCGTCAAGTCGGACGGCACGGTGGAGAGCTGGCTGTTTGCCCGTGGCGCGTTCGCCCTGGGCACCGGCTCTGCCAAGACCCCGACCGAAACGTGGCGTGACCCGGCGGCCGGTAATGGCAGCGGCCAAGAGGTGCTGTTCAACCGCGTGGAGTGGGCGCTGCACCCCGTTGGCTATGCCTACATCGGCACCGCCGCTGCGGGTGGTCCGAACAATGCCACTCTGGCCGCCGCTGCCAGCTGGAAACGTGTGTTCCCCGAGCGCAAGATGATCAAGATGGCTCGCCTGATTACCCGCGAATTCAAGTAATCAGCAGGGCGGCAGCTATGGCACCGCCCCACTAACTGTGGTTATCCACAGGTGGGGCGGTGTTTTCGTATTTAAGGGGACAACATGTCTGAGTTCAGCGAAATCATTGAGCGGTACCAAAACAGCCGTGAAGTGAACTACGGCAAGAGCAAGAACACTGCGGAGGTGGACCCTGCGCAGCTGCAGCGGGCGGTGGAAAATGCGCTGCAGGGCAACATTGACAGTAAGATTGCCACGGGGGTGAAGACGGAGCTGGGCAAGCCGTGGGAGCAGGACGCGGATGCTGCCGGTCACCAGGTTAAACGGCTGGGGGCACCGACACAGGATGACCACGCGGCAACGCGCAAGTATGCAGATGACAAATCTGCGGACGCGCTGTCGCAAGCAAAGACGCACGCACAGGACAAGAGCGATGCCGCGCTGCGCCAGGCCAAGGAATACACCGACCAGCGTATCAGTGGCCTGCCGCAGGGCGGCGGTGGACTGAAGGGCTCATAA
>NZ_CALJRY010000087.1 GCF_937976295.1 uncultured Rothia sp.
CCACCGGAACCCACTGCCACTCAGTAATACCGTGCGGGTCATGCAGCTTCTCATAGCCCTCATACAGAGCAAACAAGCCGCCCAGGGCAAAGATAATAATCGAAACAATAAACGCGTAAATATAGCGGTTACGGCCATAACCAAACGGGTGTTCCTCATCAGCCTGCTTCTGCGCAGCACGACCACCCACCAGAAGCAACACCTGATTACCAGAGTCAGCCACCGAGTGAATACCCTCCGCCAGCATCGACGAAGAACGAGTCAGCGCAAAAGCCAAAAACTTCAGCACCGCAATACCCAGGTTCGCACCCAGCGCGGCAATAATCGCGCCCGAACCCGAATGACCAGAAGGAGCAGACATAATTTCCCTTTCTCAGCCCTAACCTAAAATTCTAAAACCTATAAGGCTAAAGCGACCCACCGCTGTGCCACAGCCGCGAACCGCCCAAAACCTAGCGAGAAACGCCGCGCTGAGCCATCGCCGAAGCATACAGACACACAGCAGCAGCGGTTCCCACGTTCAAAGACTCAGCCGATCCGTACACCGGCACCGCCACGCGCATGGTCGCTGCCGCCTTTTCTTCAGCGTTCAAACCCTGCGCTTCATTCCCGAAAAGCCACATAGTCGGCTGAGAAAGATCAAAATTACCCTTCACGCCGGACGGGGCACTCGCCTCCACACCGGCACGACGAGCCGCCGTGTACTCACTCAGCTCCTGCAAATTCACCGCACCATAGCCGTCAGCAGCCAACACAGCAGCACCCTGAGACTTCACATCCTCCGCGAAATCCTCCAGCTGCACACCCTGAATAATCGGCACATGGAACAGCGAGCCAGCGGTAGAACGCACCGTCTTCGGGTTATACAAATCCACCGAACCCTTAGTCGTAATCACCAGGTCAGCACCGGCCGCATCCGCCACGCGAAGAATAGTGCCCGCATTACCCGGATCCTGCACACGAGACAGCACAGCAATCAGCTTCGGATTCAACGCGCCCTCACCCCACAGCAGCGAGAACGACGCATCCACCATAAAGGAAACCGCAATAATACCCTGCGGGCTCACCGAATCAGCCATCGCCTCCAGCACCTCATCAGTCACCACACGCATAAAGACGCGGCGGCCTTCCTCTGGGGTGGGAGTGCCGTACACCTGCTCCAGCAGCTCAGCAATATCCTCATGACGGTCAAAAGCCGCCTCCGTAACGTAGACAGCATCCAGAATCGGCTTCTGCAAATGCGCCTTCAACGCCTCACGCACAGCCTGCGGGCCTTCCACCAGGAACTGGCCCTTCTTCGTGCGGGCAGCGCGGGTACGCAGCTTCGCAATATCGCGCACACGATCTGCCTGCGGATTGGACATCACAACGGGGGTACTAATACGTTCAAAAAAGTTCACTCTTAAAGGGTACAGGCAAAGGCGCGCCCAAAGAACGCCCCCAAGTCACAGTGCACCGTCTGATACCCGAACATGCAGAAAGCGGCCGCCCACACTCAAAAGTGCAGACGGCCGCTCACGACGCTTAAGCATCCTACCCCGAACCTAGATCTTCGAGGCAAGAACACAACCTAGGCTCATTAAGCCTTGGGAGCCGAGGTGTCCTCGGGCAGGTTGTTCTTAGCAATCTCAACCAGTGCGTTGAAGGCAGCGGGCTCGTTCACGGCCAGCTCAGCCAGCATACGGCGGTCAACCTCAACACCAGCAGCCTTCAGGCCCTGGATGAAGCGGTTGTAGGTCAGGCCCTGTGCGCGGGAAGCAGCGTTGATACGCTGAATCCACAGGCGACGGAAGTCACCCTTCTTCTTACGACGGTGGTCGTAGCTGTAAACCAGCGAGTGAGTGACCTGCTCCTTAGCCTTACGGTACAGGCGAGAACGCTGACCGCGGTAGCCGGATGCACGATCGAGAATAGTACGGCGCTTCTTGTGCGCGTTAACCGCGCGCTTCACACGTGCCACGTGTGTCTCCTTCGTCTTATGTCCTGAACAGCTCACATATCACGCTGAACAGGAGCGAGTCTTTAATCAGTGCGCACCACTATCGGTGCGCCAGGTGCAGAGAGTAAGCGTTG
Source organism: uncultured Rothia sp. (assembly GCF_937976295.1). Lineage (GTDB taxonomy): Bacteria > Actinomycetota > Actinomycetes > Actinomycetales > Micrococcaceae > Rothia. Next base: position 2,074 of record NZ_CALJRY010000087.1, read on the forward strand.
CTTACTTACCCAGCATCTTCTTGACAACCTTTGCCTGGCCGCCGGTAACGATCTGGTCAGAAGCCAGACGACGGGTCAGACGAGAGGACTTGTGCTCCAGGTAGTGGCGGCGGTTCGCCTGCTGGCGCTTAACCTTGCCGCTACCGGTGAGCTTGAAGCGCTTCTTAGCACCAGAGTGGGTCTTCTGCTTCGGCATAGCTGCCGTTCTCCTTACATTCATCCCCCGCCACAGTATAAGAGACACA
>NZ_CALJRY010000088.1 GCF_937976295.1 uncultured Rothia sp.
TTTCGAGAAGCCACCAAAGAAGTGGCTTTTCGAAACACATGTGGCTTCTCGGCGGTAAAAACCGGTATGAAAGAGCCTACGCTTCCGAGGGCTTCGCGCCGGTCAGGCGGTACGCCTTGTACACGCCCGTCACGTTACGGACCACGTTCAGCACGTGCTCCAGCATGAAGCGGTCACCCAGCTCCAAGGCGAAGCGGTCCACCACGGTACGATCCTCCGAGGTGTGCACGCGCGCATCCAGAATGTTCACGCCCGACTCAGAAATCGCGCGAATCAGGTCATTCAGCAGGCCCTTACGGTCCAACGCCTCCACCTGAATCTGCACACGGTACGTAGCGGTCGGCGAAGACGCCCACTCGACCGTCGTCACGCGCGGCTCCTCATCAGCGTTACGCATGTTCGGGCAGTCGCGGCGGTGCACCGAAATGCCGTTGTAACGGGTCACAATGCCGATAATGTCATCCGGCGGGACCGGGGTGCAGCAGCGCGCAATCTTCGTCAGCACACCCTCAGCGCCCGGCACCACCACGCCGTTATCGCCAATCGCCTTGCGGGTCGACTTCAGCAGCGTCTCATCAAAGTCGCTGACCTCAACCTCGGGCGCCGGCTCGTCGCCGCGGTGCACCTCAATCAGAGTATCGATGACCTGCTTCGGCGCGATCTCGTGCTCACCAATCGCACGGTACAGCGACGCCACATCGTTCTTGTGCAGCAGCTGAGCCACCTGAGTCATAATCTCCGGGCTCATCATCTTCTGCAGCGGCAGCTCACTGTTGCGCATGCTCTTGGTGAGCATCTCGCGGCCGGCGAGCAGCGCCTCCATGCGGCGTTCCTTCGCGAAGTACTGGCGAATCTTCGTGCGAGCGCGCGAGGAGCGAACGAACTTCAGCCAGTCCTCGCTGGGGCCGGCGTCCTCGTTCTTCGTGGTCATAATCTCCACGGTGGCGCCGGTGGGCAGGACGGTGTGCAGCGGCACCAGGCGGCCGTTGACCTTCGCGCCGACGGTGCGGTCGCCGACTTCACTGTGGATGGCGTAGGCGAAGTCCACGGGGGTGGATCCGTTGGGCAGGGCAATCGCCTCGCCGTTGGGGGTAAGGACCACGATTTCGTCGGTGTCGAGGGTCTCGGCGAGGGACTCGTAGAACTTCTCCGACTCCGGGTTGGAGTTCGAAATCTCCGCAATGGACTGCAGGATGCCGACGTTCATCATCGCCGAGGTCTGGGTGCCCGGCTCCTGCGGATCCTTCGCGGGCGCACCGCCGCGAGCCGCGACCTTCTCGCCGCGCGATGCCGCCTTGTAACGCCAGTGCGCCGCCACGCCGTACTCAGCCTCTTCGTGCATCTTGTAGGTGCGGATCTGAATCTCAAGCGGCAGGTTACCGGGGCCGTACACGGTCAGGTGCAGCGACTGGTAGTTGTTGTTCTTCGGGTTCTTAATGTAGTCCTTGAAACGGCCGGTCATCGACGGCCACAGGGACAGCACGTGGCCGAGCACGGTGTAGCACTCCGCCTCTTCCTCGACCATGATGCGCACCGCGAGGATGTCATTAATCTCGTCGAAGCTGCGGCCCTTGGTCTTCATCTTCTGATGAATCGAGTAGTAGTGCTTCGGGCGGCCCGTCACGGTAGCGTCGATGCCCACCTCTTTCAGGCGCTCCTTAATCTTGGTGCGCGCCTCGTTCAGGAACTTTTCGAGGGCGGGGGTGCGTTCGCCGACCATGCGCACCATTTCGGCGTAAATTTCCGGGCTCATGGCGGCGAAGGACAGGTCCTCCAGCTCCCACTTGATCGTGTTCAGGCCCAGGCGGTGCGCGAGCGGCGCGTAAATCTTCAGGGTCTCTTCTGCCTTCTTCGCGGCAGAAGCCTGCGGCACAAAACGCCAGGTGCGGGCGTTGTGCAGGCGGTCGGCAAGCTTGATGAGCAGCACGCGAATGTCCTTGCTCATGGACAGCACGAGCTTACGAATCGTCTCAATGGAGGCGTTCTCGCCGTAGGTCATCTTGTCCAGCTTGGTCACGCCGTCGACCAGGTAGGCGACCTCCTCGCCGAACTCTTCGGTGAGCTGCTCCATCGTGTAGTCGGTGTCTTCCACGGTGTCGTGCAGCAGGCCGGCGGCGAGCACGGGGCCGGTCGCGCCCATCTCCGCAAGAATCGCGGTCACGGCGACCGGGTGGGTGATGTACGGGTCGCCACTCTTACGCTTCTGACCCTCGTGGCAGCGGTTCGCCACCTCGTAGGCGCGCTGTAACACCTGAATGTCCTCGTCCGGGTGGTAGCGGCGCACGGCACGCACGACCGGCGCAATCATCGGGGAGAAACGGATGGTACCGCCGTGCGAATCGGGCGCCTCCATCTTGCCGCTGCGGCTACCGAAGACCAGGCGATTCGGCACACGTCCGCCAGCAGCCATGACGCGGTGCGAGCCGCGAACAGCCTTACCCTGCTGAGGCTCCTGGCTCTCAGCGTTTGCGTTCATTCCGGCTTCTGCACTCATTTTCAGGCTCCTTTGGACGTAACAGCGATGACCTGAACCCCCGAATCTACTCATCATTGAAAGGCGTGGATGCGGGCGCGCAGTATCCTCTATCTTTATCCTACCCAGCGCGCGGATATGAGCCAAAATATGCGCGTAAACTATGCCGCGCAGTGAAATATTAGGCCGGCAGAAACAAACTCGCAGGCACGCTAAAGGGGAGCCGACACCTCTTCAGTATCGACTCCCCTACCGTTCAGCACTAGTAGCGCTGGCGGAACGCAGGCTAACCGTTCAGGTTCACGCGGTGAATCTCAATGGTTGCACGTGCCGGCTTCTTAGCGGGCTTCTCGGTCGCCTTCTCATCCTCTGCGGAATCCTCAGACTCCTCGGCATCCTCGGCCGCCGTAGCCTTCGCGGGCTTAGCTGCCTTGCTAGACTTAGCGGCCTTGCCGGACTTTGCAGCCTTCGCAGACTCATCAGCCTCGGCGGGCTCCTCCGAAGAGTCACCCTCAGCCTCATCAGCATCCTCAGCCTCAGCGTCCTTGAAGTTGCCGCTCTCCACCTTCGCGGTGTGCTCACGAATCTGAGCCTCACCCAAACGCAGCGAAGCATACAGCGGCGCAGACACGAACAGCGTACCGAACATGCCCACCAGAATACCCACGAACAGCGACAGGGACAGGTCCTGCAGAGTACCCGCGCCCAGGATGAACGCACCAATGAACAGGATCGCGCCCACCGGCAGAACACCCACAATAGCCGTGTTAATCGAACGGACCAGGGTCTGGTTCACCGCCAGGTTAATCTGCTCGGCAAAGGTCGTGTCGCGGCGTTCCAGCACGCCGTCGGTGTTCTCGCGGATCTTATCGAACACCACCACCGAGTCGTACAGCGAGTAGCTCAGAATCGTCAAGAAACCAATAATTGCACTCGGAGTAATCTCGAAGCCGAACGCGGCGTACAGGCCAACCGTCACCACCACGGTGAAGAACAGGCCCGCAATAGACGCCAGCGACATCTTCCAGGTACGGAAGTAGAACGCCATACCAATCAGCGCAAGCACCACAAACGCAACCAGACCCCAGAACGCCTGACGGGTCACATCCGCACCCCAGGTCGGACCCACAAACGAGGAGGTCACGTCATTCTCAGAGACGCCGTAAGCCTCCTGCAGAGCCGCCTTCACCTGCAGAGTCTCATCATCGCTGAGCTTGCTCATCTGGGCACGAATCGTACCCGGCGCAATATTGGTCACGCGAACATCCGAAGCGTCCTTCGCCTTCTCGTGAATAACGCGCTCACCCGTAGCAGTATCAACGTGCGCAGTCTTCGAGACCACGAACTCCGAACCGCCACGGAAATCAATACCCAGGTTGAAGCCGCCACCAACAGCCGGAATCAGAACCGAAACCGCCATCAGCACAGCCGCAAGCAGCAGCCACAGGCGGCGCTTACCCACGAAGGGGTACGAGCGGGCACCCGAATGCAGGTCATTACCGAAGCGGGCAAAAGCATTAGGTTTCACATCGGTAGCCATGCTTAGCTCTCCTTCTTCTCATCAGAAGCAGACTCGTCAGCCTCAGCGGCGTCACGCTCTGCACGGCGACGCTCAGCAATGCTCAGCTGCTTCTCCTCCGGGCTGCGGAGGCGACCGGCACCACGGTACAGCGGCGTCACACCCAGCGACTCAGGCGACAGGCCCGAGTGGCGGTGACCCTCACCGAAGTAGCGGGTATTCGCCAGCAGAGTCAGCGTCGGATGGGTGAACAGGTACACGACCACAAGGTCAGCAATCGCAGTCAAACCAAGGGTGAACGCGAAGCCCTTCACCGAACCAACCGACACCACATACAGCACCACAGCAGCCAGCAGGTTCACAGCCTTCGACGCCAGGATAGTGCGGGATGCACGCTTCCAACCGTGGTTCACCGCCGACGGGATCGTGCGGCCCGCACGGATCTCATCACGGATACGCTCAAAGTAGACGATGAACGAGTCAGCCGTAGCACCAATCGCCACAATCAGACCCGCCACACCAGCCAGAGACAGGCGGTAGTTCAACGCCCAACCCAGCAGCGCAATCGCCTCGTACGAGATGATGCCCGCAACAATCAGCGACGCAATCGTCACAAAACCCAGCAGACGGTACTGGAACAGCGAGTACACAAACACCAGCAGCAGACCAATCAGACCGGTCAGCAGACCCACACGCAGCTGCTCCGAACCCAGAGTCGCAGAAATCTGCTGCTCCGACTGGATCGTAAAGCTAATCGGCAGGGCACCGTACTTGAGCTGATCGGCGAGAGCCTTCGCTTCCTGCTCGGTGAAGTTACCGGTAATCTGCGGCTTACCGTCAGAAATCACAGCCTGCGACACCGGGGAGGACAGCACCTTGCCGTCCAGCAGAATCGCGAAGCGGGCACGCGGATCATTTGCGTTCTGTGCACGAATCGCGTTCAGGCGAGAAGTAATGTTCTGGAACTTCTCACGGGCTGCATCGTTGAACTGAATGTTCACAGCCCAACGGCCCGTAGTCACGCCCTGACCGCTCGTCTCCTGCGAATGGCTTGCGGTAGAAATATCGCTACCGCTCAGCTCCACAGGACCCAGAATGTACTTCTCCTGACCGTCAGTGGAACACGCCACCATCGGCTTAGTCGGGTCCGCACTATCGGCGTCCTCATTACGTGCCGCGGTGCAGTCCTTCGCCTCGTACTGCTTGTACAGGTCCGCAGTAATCCAGTTACGGTCCGAACCATCAGTCGGCTCCGCGGAGGGCTTGGGCAGCTTATCGTCCGCAGTGCGGGCGTCCTCAGCCACCGCAGTACCGGCACCGGCTACAAGAACCGGGCGGAACGTCATATTTGCAGACGCCTGAATCAGCTGACGAGTCTCAGCACTAATCGTTCCGGGAACCGAAACAACCACGTTATTACCCGAACCGAAAGAGGTGGTAACCTCCGCCTCCGAAACGCCGGCACCATCAACGCGCTGACGAATAATCTCAACCGCCTGGTTCAACTGCTCCTGGGTGACGTTCTCGTCCGAAGAGCCATTGACCTTCGGAGTAAGAATCATCTGAGTACCACCCGAAAGGTCCAGGGCGAGCTTCGGCGCCCAAGAACCTCCCGAATAGGTGCTACCGAAAATACCGGCAGCCATAACAACCATGAGCAGGACCATCGAGAGGAGCGCCCCTCGCGCGGCTGCAAGCGGTGAACGCTTAGCCATAATGTTCCTTCTTCGTGTGAATAGAATTGAGTGTTCTACAGATTCCGTAACGCGAAAACCCGACGCCGCTCACGGGGCGCCGGGCTCATACGCTCTGAATTACTTAGCAGTATCAGAAGAGGTATCGGAAGCGGGAGCTTCGGATGCGGTAGCCTCGTACACGTCCTCGGTCAGGGGCGCTGCGGGGGCCTCCTCCTCAACAAGGTTCAGAATCGCATTCATGGACGCAGTAATCACAACGCCCTCTGCAATCTGAAGCTGCAGCTTGTTGTTCTCAAGGTCAGTGCTGACAACGGTGCCGTAAACGCCGGAAGCAGTCATCACCTGATCACCAGGGACGAGCGCACGTCGCATTGCCTGCAGCGCCTCCAACTGCTTCTGCTGGTTCTTCTTAGCGGAAGTAAAAATCCAAAAAATTGCGGCAAAGAAGACAATCGTCATGATGACGTTGACGAGGAAGTTAAGATCCATGGTCTCACTTTCACATCCGCACCCGTGCCGCTCACCGCAAGGGTTGAGCGTACCAGAAGGTGTGGAATCGTAGATACAGTACGTATCCATCCTACGCGAGAGCATGAGCTTTAGCGCACCGAACCAGCATTTTTGTGAGGTTAACCTGAGTTTTGGACTCTCTCGGCGTAATTTTATGTCGCCGATAAAGCCTGGCAGAGCCCGGCAGAACCCGATGGAGTCTGTAGAGAAGCTACCGGAGGTACAGAGAATCCCGCGGGAAGTTGCTACCTCCCACGGGCTACTGTTGTGTTATTAGACGGTGCGGGCCTAGAGTTGAATTTCGGGCGCTTCCAAGCCGAGGTGCTCCCACGCCGCGGGCAGAGCCACACGACCGCGCGGAGTACGACCAATCAGGCCCTCACGCACCAGGTACGGCTCGGCAACCGTCTCCACGGTCTCCGTCTCTTCACCCACCGCAATGGCGAGGGTGGACAGGCCCACCGGGCCGCCGCCAAACTTGTGAATTAGCGCCTCCAGCACGGCACGGTCCAGGCGGTCCAGGCCGCGCGAATCCACCTCGTACATATCCAGCGCGGTTGCGGCATCACGCGCATTGATGCGGTCCACGCCGTTCACCAGCGCCCAGTCACGCACACGGCGCAGCAGACGGTTCGCAATACGCGGCGTGCCGCGGGAACGACCGGCAATCTCCATGAAACCCTCGGAGGTAATCTGCATGTCCATCAGGCCCGCGCTACGGCGAAGCACCAGCTCAAGCTCCTCCACCGAGTAGAACTCCAGGTGACCGGTAAATCCGAAGCGGTCACGCAGAGGGCCCGGCAGCAGACCCGCACGGGTCGTCGCACCGACCAGGGTGAACTGCGGCAGCTCCAGCGGAATGGAGGTAGCGCCCGCACCCTTACCGACCACAATGTCCACACGGAAATCTTCCATCGCCATGTAGAGCATTTCCTCAGCCGGGCGGCTCATACGGTGAATCTCATCCAGGAACAAAACCTCACCGGGAGTCAGCGAAGACAGAATCGCCGCCAAATCACCCGAATGCTGAATCGCCGGGCCGGAGGTAATGCGTAGCGGCGCCTCCATCTCCGCCGCAATAATCATCGCGAGAGTGGTCTTACCCAGACCGGGAGGGCCCGACAGCAGCACATGGTCGGCGCTACGGCCACGCATCTTCGAAGCCTCCAGCACCAGGGACAGCTGCTGACGCACACGACGCTGACCCACAAAGTCATCCAGAGACTTAGGGCGCAGTGCCGCCTCAATCATCTTCTCTTCAGGCTCTTCTTCCATCGCCACCAGGCGCTGGGCGGGAGCTGCAGACGCCTGAGTGCCGGGCACCTGACCGGGAAAATACCCGCCGGAAACCAGGGACGCCGCGGGCTGCGGCTCATAGGGATTCTGGCTCATAGAATTCTTCTTTCACAAAAGTTTGAGTGGGATACATCGAACAGGGCGCGCCGCTTAGTGGCGGCCCACCGTGTTCTGAGTACCCAAGGAGGCGAGCACACCGCGCAGAGCCACACCCACCGGCTCGGTCTCTGCGGCAGGGTTGTGCTGCACATAAGCGTCAATAGCGGCGGAAGCGTCCTTCTCACTCCAACCCAAGGAGGTGAGAGCATCAAGCACCTGCGGCTTCCAGACAATGCCCTGGCTCAGCGGCAGCTCATCGGTCTGACCATCACTGAGAATCAGCTTGCCGGCAAGCTCCAGCACAATACGGCGGGCACCCTTCGGGCCAATACCGGGAACCTTCGTGAACGCCTTATCGTCACCGGTCGCCACGGCACGCTCCACCTCAGAAGCTGTGTGAACACTCAGCACCGCCAGAGCAATACGCGGACCAATACCGGAAACCGAAAGCATCATATCGAACACTTCACGCTCGGCAGGCTCCGAAAAACCGTAGAGAGTCATCGACTCTTCACGCACAATCATGGTGGTCAGCACGGTAGCTTCCTCACCGGTGCGCAGCTTGGAGAGAGTACGCGCAGTAGCGTACACGAGCATGCCGAAACCGTTCACGTTAATCACCGCATGATCAAGGCCCACCTGAGCCACACGACCGGTCAGGGATGCAATCATTTCTCTCCACCTTTCAACACCGCGCCCCCGGATTGAGGCTCGCGGCAGTGTGAGGGCACCGGGCACTCCGGCACCCACAGAACACACTCCCCCAGTTCGACGGGGAGACACTACAAGTATATTAGAATATTTCTTCTGAAATCAAGCATATATTCGAACTTCTTAGCGAATACATGCGAACCAGCAGGAGGGGCGCAAAGGCCCACAAAGGCACCTCTAGCGGCGAGCGCGCGCCTCCGCCTCCATCCAGGCACGCTGCGCCGGAGTCAACGACCCACCACGGCGAGTCTGCGCCGGGCGTGAACCCTGGTGAGTCTGCGTCTGGGCGGCCATGTTAATGCCCGAACCGATGTCGCCGCCACGCCAGCCGTGACAGATCGCAATCGCCAGGGCATCGGCAGCATCGGCGGGTTTTGGCATGGAATCCAGCCCCAGAATACGGGTCACCATACGACCCACGGACGCCTTATCGGCGCGGCCGCTACCGGTCACCGCCGCCTTCACCTCCGAGGGGGTATGGAAGAACACCGGCACGCCGCGCATCGCCGCCGCAGAAATCACCGCGCCCGAAGCGTGCGCCGTACCAATCACCGTGTTCACCTGCTCCTGAGCGAAGATACGCTCAATCGCCAGGGCATCCGGCTTATAGGTGTCCAGCCAGTGGGAGGCGGCGTTGAAAATCCAGAGAATACGCTGGTCCAGGGACTCCGCCGGGATTGTGCCGGCAACGCCCACGTTCACGAAGTGCGCCTTACGGTCGGCGGTCATGTCGAGCATGGAGAAACCGCAGCGGGTCAGACCCGGGTCAACGCCCATGATGCGGGTTGAACCCGGCACACGCTCCACGGCGGTGGCGGCGCGGTTCTCACGCATGCTATCGCGTGCGGCAGGTTGAGCGGCAGCCATCATCTCCCCTTTCGACAAACTCCCTAGAGAATCTCTAGATTCTAGCCCTTCAGAATCCTAGCACCCGGCACCGGGGCACGCCACGAGAACGGTCACCGCGTGAACAGTCACCGCGCGCCCCGCGAAAAGTACCCAGCGCATCCCCAAGATGCGGTATCGCAGGCAATACAGCCCCAAGACGCTAAGAAGCCACTCCCCCAACCAGCCACCACGGCGGCTCGGTTAAAGGAGCGGCTTCTTCAAGCATCAGATATCAGAATCCGAGTGATTACTCAGCTTCCAGCTCTGCCATAACCTCAGCAGAAACGTTAGCGTTCGAGTAGACGTTCTGAACGTCGTCGAGCTCTTCAATAGCGTCTGCCAGCTTCAGGAACTTCTTAGCACCATCAGCGTCCAGGTCAACCTGCATGGTCGGGCGGAAGACCGGGTCATCGTTGTTGTACTCCAGGCCAGCCTCGTCCAGTGCCTTACGGATCTCGGGCAGGTCGGTCGCTGCGGAAACAACGGTGAAGATATCGCCCTCGTCCAGAACCTCTTCGGCGCCTGCATCCAGGACAGCCATCAGAACGTCGTCCTCGGTCAGGCCGTCAGTCTTGGTGACCTCAGCAACGCCCTTACGCTCGAACAGGAACGCAACCGAACCCTGGTCAGCCATGGTGCCGCCGTTACGGGTCACAGCCAGGCGAACCTCAGACGCTGCACGGTTACGGTTATCGGTCAGACACTCAATGTACAGAGCGGTACCCTGCGGGCCGCGTGCTTCGTACATGATTTCGGTGTAGTCAATGGTCTCACCGGTCAGGCCAGCGCCACGCTTGATTGCGCGGTCAATGTTGTCGTTAGGAACGGAGTTCTTCTTCGCCTTCGACACAGCCAGGTCAAGAGCGGGGTTACCAGCAATATCAGCGCCGCCCATACGTGCTGCAACTTCAATTGCCTTAATGAACTTCGCGAAAGCCTTCGCGCGCTTAGCGTCGATAGCAGCCTTCTTGTGCTTAGTAGTCGCCCATTTAGAGTGACCGGACATTCGTATCTCCCTTAGTCAAAACCTCTGTGCGGACACGGCGAAACGTCCCACGCACCGTACTGTACTCACATAACTATACCGTAGCGGAGGCGCACACCACCTCAGAAAGTGCACGCCACCGCCCGGAATAGGGTGCTAGCGAGGGCGAGACGCAGCCGAAGCTCGCGCCTTCTCCACTAGCGAGTCGTCAATCGTGTTCGGCGTGAACTCGCCAAACTTACGCTTAGCCGCCTGCTCAATCAGGTAATCCGAAATCTTCGGGTTCTTCGGCAGCAGCGAACCGTGCAGGTAGGTGCCAATTACGTTGTGCACGCGCGCACCCTCGTACGCATCGGTCACGTTGTTGCCGTCACCCTTGGTGACGGTAGCCAGCGGGACGCAACCGGAACCCAGGTAGGTCAGGCCCGAGTGGTTCTCAAAACCAATCACGGTGCCGAACTCCTCAGACTCCTCAACAATGTTGCCGATCAGGCGGTCATCGCCGCCGACCGTGTGCGCATCAAAAATGCCGATGCCCTTGAGCACCTCACCCTCACGGGTGCGGAATTCCTTGCCGAACAGCTGGTACAGGCCACAAATGACGAGCATCGGCACGCCGTCCTCAGCCAGCGAGCGCAGCTTGTCACCGTTCGCGTGCAGGTCGTCCTGAATCACAGACTGACCGGAATCCTGGCCGCCGCCACCCAGAATAATGTCAACATCCTCCGGGAAGGGCTGACCGGGGTTGTGGTCCAGAATCTGCACGTCAAAGCCGTGTGCCTGCGCGCGACGAGCCAGCGCCAAGGTGTTACCCCAGTCGCCGTAAATGTTCATGTCGAGCGGGTACAGCTGCAGAATACGCAGAGTCTTACCGTTATTGGGGCCGGGAGCGGGGGTGCCCTCAAAAGTGTGAGTTGCCGTCATTAGGAGACCCTCTCAACGTCAGTGATCTTTGCGAGCTCTTCACGCAGAGCCAGCATTGCGGTGTAGGTGCAGAAAATACGCATGGGCGCGTTACCGCTGGAGGCGATGAAGCCCTTGAGCGCATCGGCGAGGTTCTCGTTGACCTCGTCAACCTTCACGCCGTCATGCTCCAGGCGCAGCGCCATATCCCAGGCGCGCACACCCGAAACCATCTGCACACCGGTCTTCTTCAAGCTGTCGAAGTCAACATCCCACAGCCAGGACACGTCACGACCGTCAGCGTACTGGTCATTAATCGTAATCATGGTGGCGTAGTCGTCAGCGTTCGCGCTCGCCAGGGACAGGCGGAAACCGCTCGGGTTCTTCACCAGCAGCAGCTGCAGCGGGCGGCCGTTCACGTTCAGGGTCTCACCGCGACCGAAGGCGGGGGTAATCTTCGCCAGCTCCGCAATGAGCTTATCTTCGTTGAGCTTATCGCCCATGACGGCGCGGGTCAGCGCCATAGCGCCAGCCGCGTTGAAGATGTTGTAAATGCCGTAGAGGTTAATCTCGCCGACTCGCTCCACACCCGCCAGGTCGAAGGTTGCGGAGGTGCCGGAGAACGCGGTCAGGGTGACGTCTGCATCGGGCAGGGTCGCCTTCGCGACGGTGCCGCCGCGCATCTCATCATCCGAGGGGAAGTACGAGCGCAGGGACTCATCCAGGCCGTAGTACTTGACGGTCACGCCCGGCTGCACGTTCTCAGCGAGGGAACGGATGCGCGGATCCTCACGGTTGAGCACCACGGTGCCGGTCGTTGCGGCGGCGACGGTCGCCAGCATGCGGCGGGTCGTGTCAATCTCACCGAAGCGGTCCAGCTGGTCACGCAGAACGTTCAGCAGCAGAGCATAGTCGGGCTTGACTGCCTTGACGAAGTGAACGGCGTGCGCCTCGTCCAGCTCAAGCACAGCAATATCAGCGTCAAGCTTGCCGCCGAGAGTCATCTCGCCCAGCAGTGCCGCGGCAACACCGCGCACAAAGTTCGAACCGGTGCGGTTAGTGAAAACCTTCAGACCCTGAGCTTCAAGCAGCTGCACAGCCATCTTCGTGGTGGTGGTCTTACCGTTCGTGCCGGAGACAACAACCACGCCGTAGGGCAGCTTCGCGAGCTCTTCAGCGACGAAGTCGGGGTGCAATTTTTCCATGACAAGGCCGGGGAAGGCGGAGCCGCCGCCGCGAAGCTTAGTCGCGGCGCGTACGCCCTGGCCGAGGAGACGAATGAGGGGTTTGGACATGCTTACCATTTTAGTACACGCATGCCAACGGCTGAATGGTCCGCCGGACCCGTTCGCTCACGCCGGAAGGGGTGGGGGTATGGCACCGGGGTGTGCTGTGCGGCGGGGTTACCGAGGTTTTGATGCGGGGCATTAGAACAGCGAGCCCTGCACCCGCACCCGCGTGAACTCCTGCGCAGGCTCCACCAGCACATTCCGCCACGCGGCAGTATTCACCAGGAACGCCGCGTCAGCATCGCCGGTGTGGGCGCTCAAAAACTGACCCGCCGCACCCGTGCAGAAGAAACCAGCTGCCCCGCTCTCGGTACCGGAATCACAGGGCGCTAGGGGTTCCGGCGACTGCGCGCGCAACGCCGCATACGGGCGGGTCATTGCAAGCGACGGAATCCACGGCTCATCCAGGGCGGTGAGCGGCACCTCCGGCTCGGTGCGCGCCAGCTCGGCGAGCGCTTCGCGGGCGCGGGCGACCGCCTCCTGATGGGCAACACGAAGCTGCGCACCGGGCAGCGGGTTCGTCCAGGCGCGGTACTTGCTCGCCACCTGCTTGACCTGCGGAATCTTCGCGAGGGCGGTCACGGCATCCTCGGCGCGGCGAATCGCCAGGCCGTCGGGTGCGAGCGCAATGTAGGTGGCGGTGGCGACCGCCTGCTCGTCCAGGCGGCACGGGGTCGAATGCAGTGAGCTGGTGCCGACCTTGTGCGTGCCGTCCGGGAAGGTCGCGATGTAGAGGCGATGCTCCAGCATGGCGTAGGCACGCATGGATTCAGTGAGCGTTCCGGGGTACAGGTGCGCGCTGTGCAGGGCGGTGAATTCGTCGCGGGCGGTGCAGCGCGGGCACTGCTGGCCACGCTGGATGCGGGTTCCCTCGGGGCAGGGTACGCGGCGAATTCCAGCGGAGGTTCGCCTGGATTCGGAGGCAGATTTGGGGGCTGATTCGGAGGCAGATTTGGGGGCAGATTTGGGGGCGGCGTCATTGCTCGTGCCGGTGGTGTAGCCGGCGCAGTAGCGGTAGAGTTCCCCCTCGCTATCGCGCGGAATACGCAACCCCAGGTAGGCGCCGGGGGTCAGCGGAATCTGGATGCGCACCCCGCTCGGAACGCCAAGCTGCGCGGGGCTGCTTTCCTGGATAGGGGCGCTCTCCCCCGCTGCTTGAGATGCCCGGTGCTGAGCTCCTTCAGCGGCCCCGCCAATGGCTCCACCGGTTACAGGTACGACCGGTTCCACCTCAATGAGCGGGCGGCGATTGGACCAGCGGATCTGCCTCCAGATGAGCAGCCGCGGCGCGCCCGCAGAATCACCGGAGGCACCGGCGGCGCTGGCAACATCGGCACCGGCGGCAGGCACAGCAGTGAACTCGTCGAAAGCAGTCTCAAGCAGGTTGGGGTAGTCCATAGCATTCCACTCTAGCGGGTCTGGCGCATCCAGTGCTGGCGGGTTCACGGCGCGGCTGGCGAGAGGTATCCCAGACGCTCCGCTCATTCCCGCCGCGCATCCTCGGGGCGCAAAAAGAGGCCAGCAGCCTTCACGCTGATCCGCACCCCCGCAGTGTTGCCGTGCGTTCACGCACGACGGGGTGGGTTCTCAGTTGAGGCGCTGACCTCTGTGGTTGAGGCAGGGCGCTTACCCTGCCAAGCCCGAAAGCGATCGGTGACCGCTATTTTTCGGTGAGCTATGCGGTGTTTATAGAAGCCGGAAGCTTCCCCGCAGCGACGCTGCAGTTAAAACTTTGCCATACATAGCAGACGTAACAGCATTCAAATGAGCGTTAAACGCCTAATCTACGCATTTATGAAGCAAATTTTTTCTGCACTAGTTTGCAAATTAAAGCAATGAGCGCAGATTTCAAACTCACCAAGCCTCCCAACCGGACTATCCAACCGATTAGCCGGGCTATCTAGCTGAGGCGAGCAAACCCCTCCGCAATAGCCGCACGCATATCATCCAGCGTGCGAGACATGGTCTTAGTGTGAGCGATAATCGGCAGGAAGTTCGTATCCCCACTCCAGCGCGGCAGAATGTGCTGGTGCAGGTGATCAGCAATGCCCGCGCCGCCCACCTTGCCCTGATTCATGCCAATGTTGAAGCCGTCATTATGCGACACCTCACGTAGAACCTTCATGGCGAGCTGGGTCAGCTGTGCAATCTCCATGGTTTCCGCCTCGGTCGCATCATCGTAGAACGGGATGTGACGGTACGGGCAGATGAGCAGGTGGCCGGGGTTGTAGGGATAGAGGTTGAGAATCACGAAGGCATGCTCGCCGCGGTGCACAATCAGCGACTCCTCATCACTGCGGCTGGGCGCAGTGCAGAAGGGGCAGGTCTTCTCGGTGTAGTCCTTCTGGCCACCGCTCACGTAGGCGGTGCGGTGAGGGGTCCACAGGCGCTGGAACTGGTCCGGTGCGCCGGGCAGCTCGAAGGAATCCTGCACCGAGGCTGCGGTGCCATGCTCGGGGGTCGTGTTCTCGCTCATAGTCCCATTCTATAGCCCACACGCGGCAACGGGAACGCCCCATCCGCCATGCGGGCATACATGAGATGGCTCCCCCGGCGGTGCGCCTAGCTGTGCTGCTTTTCCAGGTGAATGATGCGGGTGGCGCCCTCATAGGTCATGGGGAAGCTCAGCACGCCATCCTGCACGGTGAATTCCTTGGTTTCCTTATCGGAGGCGTAGGGTGCGCGGGCCAGCTTCGCACGATCCACGCGGGAAACATGGGTGAAGTTTCCGGGCTTCGCCTCGAAGGTACCAACCCAGAAGGGGGTCGCCAGCTCTTCGTGGTTCAGGTGGTAGGTCACCTCGATAACGCCGTCGTGAATGACGGCGTCCATGTAGTTCTCGAGGCCCGCAGCGTCCTGCTGAACCCAGGTGCCGTCCATGATTTTCTGCGAGCGCGCAATGGCTGCCGAGGAAGGCGCAGCGGTCATGGCGGCTGCGGCAGGTTCCTGGCCACTCGTGTTATCCGGTGCGGGGGTCTCAGTGGGCTGGGTTGCGGTCGGGTGAATCGACGGGTCCTGCGAGGCGCCAGCCGCCGCCTTAATTCCGGTGCTGTCGTCGCCGGGGGCAGGAACGGCGCTAGGCTCGGCGGTTGCAAAAGCTGCCTGGTCAACAACCGCACTTGCGGAGGCGTTATTCGGTGCGGATGCGCACGCGGAAAGGGTGAGCGCGCTAAGGAGTGCGAGCGCGCTCAGAGTGGACTTAGAAGCCACGAACGTGTCCTAACAGAGTGTGTGTTTGAGTGAGTTTGTGAGTTGAGTGGTGCCTGCCCGTGAGTGAGGTGGGCATACGACGACACCCCGTAGCGTTTTGAGGCTACAGGGTGCTCGATAATTGGCACGGTAGATAGTTTATAGGCTCTGGCTAGGAGTTTCACTAGTGGCGGTTATTTTTAAAAGATAGTTTGGTCACATTAGACCTTAAGTTGAGGGGTTACTCACAGCCGAGAACCCCAATTTGCACTCTGAACAGGCTAATTTTGCCTCGACAAGCCACAACATGGCATCTGGCGAAAATTCCAGAATTTCTACCGAATTTCTACAGCGCCACCGGCAAACCCACAATTTCGCTACAGTCGACACACTACAGTCAACAGCTGAACCCAACACCTATTTGCGAGAGCGCAACGCGAACTTCTCACGAATAATCGTGAACGTCTGGCGGGTCTCCTCCAGCAGGGCGACCGGCTCCTGCTCGCGCACCACAACCTCATGAGAGGCCGAGGAATCGGTGGGTTCACCAGCCCGCGCGGTGCCCGGAGCAGCAGTCGAGGGTGCAGCCGAGACGGGCTCAGCGGCACCAAAACCGGCGGAGCTGAAACCGGCGCGGCGTGCCGCCTCCGCCTCCGAAGGAACCGGGTGCACACCGTCTTCATCCACGACCTCACGCAGCGTGTAATCGTGGGCTTCGCGGCGCGCATACTCACGAGCCAGCAGGGCACGCAACTCAGAAATTTCCTGGCGAAGATCGTCCACGTCAGCCTTGGTTGCGGGGTACTCCTGCTCCTCCCTGCCACCGATTTTTTCGATAATCCAGCTGGCGAGCGCACCGGTCGCAACCGCGACCATACCCACGCCGTACAGCATGACGACCACGGCGATAACCCTGCCGATGCCGGTGACCGGGTAGACGTCGCCGTAACCGACCGTGGCGAGGGTCGTGAACGTCCACCAGTAGGCGGTGGGTAGGTCGCGAATCATCGAGCCCGGCTCGGAAGACTCCACCGAATAGATCGCCAGGGCGAACATGATGATGAAGATCGCGGTGTATCCGAAGAGCTTCACCGCCAGCTCCGAGAGCCTCTTGTACTGGCGGTTGGTGGTCAGGTGAATCATGGCGAGGAAGCTAACGATACGCCACGCCGGCAGCAGCACAATCGCCAGGTTCATCAGGTTATGGGTGATGAAGTAGAGTCGCCGTGGCGCCAGGTACAGGCGAATGCAGTAGTCGGCGGCGAATAGGCCCCACAGAATCATCTGAATGATGTTGAGGTACCCGTCGTACGGTTCCTGGATGCGCGTGCTCATGATGGGCGCGGCGAACGCGAGCAGGTACAGCACGGACGCCACGAACATGGGCGTGGAGGAGCGTTCTTCCCACGCCGCTAGGTTCTTCTCGCCACGGTACTTGCTGAGCGTGCGGAACAGGCGGGTGCGCGGGGCGCGACGCGGCGGGTCAGTGACGGTGCGGGTGACCGTGCGGATGGTCGTGGTGTGCGTTTCGGGTTCGCCCGCATCGATTATCTCGGCGGCATCATCAGGGTTGCCCTGGGTGCCTGCTTTCCGAGCGCCCATTTTTGGAGCGCCTGTATTCGGAGCGCCAGCTTTCTGGTCGCCCTTGCCGCGCGGGTGATGCGTGGTGCGGGTGATGCGGCGTTCCTCGCGGTGCGTGCCGTCCGGCTCGTCGGTGGTGGCGTATTCTTCGACAACTTCTTCGTAGTCGTCGTCGGGGTCCAGGTCGGTGGAATAGACGGCGTGGGCGCTGTCTAGGCGGGCGCTATCAATCTGCACGGCGTCTACCTGTGCTGCCTCCATGCGGGGATCGGTAGACTCTGCCGGACTCGCTTCTGCAGGGTTGGTTGCCTCAGCACTAGTTTTGGCGGTACCAGTTGCTGCAACACCAGTTTTGGTGGCACTGGATTCTGCCGATGCCGACTGGGTATAGCCAGCCTTAGCGGCGTTCCCCGCCGACGTATTGGGTGCTGTGCCGTTCTTTACCGTGTTTTCTGCCTGGTTCTGTTCCGCCTTATCCATAGTGTGAATGATACTCCGCGCCGTTGCGTTTGCGTTTCTATTTCTTTGCGCTGTGACCTTGTGCTATGGTCTTTGCATTGCGCCCTTTGTACGGCGGTCTTTACGCTACGCCGCAGTCTTTGCTCCGTACTACGGTCTTTGCACTGCGAGCATTTAACCTGACACAATATGTGGTGTACCTATCACCTCGGTTGCGCTATCCCGCAGTGTTACTGCCCCGTAGCTGCCCCGTAGCGTTGCCGACCCGCACATGGAGTGCCTCATGCCTTCGCACACCACCGCTTTCTTCTTCCACCTGCCAAACTTCCGCCGGTCAAGCGTCACCCAGTCGAGCATCCGTCAGTCTACTGTCCGCCAGCTGGGCGTGAGTCTTTGCCTATCCGGTGCGCTCGCTGCCGCCCTGGGCGGGTGCGCGACCCTAAATTCTTCCCCGTCTGCTTCTGCGGAGGCTTCGTCTGAGCCGATTGCGGCGAGTCACGCGACGGCGCCGGTGATTCAGGATTCTGAGGGTTTCCGCCTGTTTACGGGTCGCGGCGCTGTTGAGGAGGCGGTCTTTGAGGGCCCGGCGGCGCCCGCCTCCTATTCGTATGTGGAGTTTGAGCGTCGCGGTGAGCCGGAGGGCACGATGAAGGTTTCGGTCTCTGACGGTTCGGGTGCCACGGTTGAGGTGGTTGCTGGCGGTTCGGGTGAGGGTGCGGGCGTGTGGGTTCGTAATACGGTGAGCGCGTCTGCGCCGAGTCCTTCTAGTACCGGTTCTTCTAGTGCCGCTCAGCCTGCCGGTGCGGTGAGCGTGCCGTATAGTGCGGCGCGTGTGACGGCATCGACGTCGCAGTTGGCTGATGATGCGCAGTGGACGGTGTCGGTTCGTGCGGCGGGTGTTGATTCTTCCGGCGGGTTTGAGGCGCCTGATGGTGTGCCGTTGACGAGTCAGAGCGCGGAGGTTGGCGAGATTCAGATGCAGGGCAGCCGCGGTTTTGTGCACGATATGGTGTCTAGCCCGGGTGGCGGTTCGGTTGCGGTGGAGAATCGTTCGGGTGTGAAGATGACGGTGTATTGTGCGGGTGTGGATCGTAAGGAGCGTAGTGTGCCTGCGGGTGGGCGTGTGTTTGTGGAGGATTTGGGGGTGCGTGCTTCGGCGGGTTCTCCTCTGTTTTGTGGTGTGGTGACTTCTGATAGTGCTGCTAGCTGGAATGTTACGGCGCTCGGCGGCCGTGCCTAGGGTTGAGCGTCTCTCCTCTGTAGCACCCTCGCACTTCCGGCGCCCTCCGAACCGTATCTAAACAATTACCGCTGACCGCGAGCAGGAATAGCTGTCCCACCTGAGGGTATAGTTGTACTCGACAATACATCCACCAATCAATGGAGATTATCTCGATGACCAATCAGTCGTCAGCATCCGAGATCGAACCGGTCGTGGTTCCCAAGTTCTACGAGTTTATTCCTGATATCCTGAGTTACCTTTCCGACGGCGTCGAGCGTAGCAATAAGGAAATCTATACCGCTGTTGCCGCGCGTTCCACACTCTCACCGAAGCAGATGAAGCAACTCATGTCGAACCGTCGACGCCTTGTATACGTGGACCGCATTAGCTGGGGTCTCACCTACCTCAAACAGTGGGGAGCCGTTGAATCGCCGGGTCGCGGCCGTCAGAAGATTTCGGACGAAGGCAAGAAGCTTGCTAATCAGTACCCTCAGGGCCTCCCTTCGGAAATCGTCGCGGAGATTGTTCGCGGCGTTAAGTCGAACTCCTCCACAGCAACCCCGACTCAGCCGGCTAAAAGCGACACGAAAAACGATGTGCCCAAGGTAACCCCCATCACGTCCGAATCCGCAAACGTAGACGAGAGCACTCCCCAAGAGCTCATTGATGAGAGTATCGCTCAGCTGGAGTCTGCACTCGTGCACGATATTCTGGAGCGCGTACGTTCCATATCCCCCGGCGCTTTTGAACAGTTGGTGGTGGATATCCTGCTAGCTATGGGATACGGAGGCGCCGAAGAGCGGGGTATCGTCACCCAGGCATCTCGCGATGGCGGTATCGATGGAGTCATCGATCAGGACGCACTGGGTCTGTCAAAGATTTACGTTCAGGCCAAGCGATACGGTGAGAAGAACACCGTAGGCCGACCGGCTATCCAAGAATTTGTCGGTGCGGTACATGCAGAAGGTACGCAAGGCGTATTCATCACCTCGAGCTCTTTCACCACCGACGCGCGGGAGTTCGCGAAGAAACTCAGCGGTAGCACCTCAGTGGTTCTGGTAGATGGTGACCAGCTGGCCCGTCTCATGGTGAAGTACGGTATCGGCGTACAGGTGGAACAGACCTACACCGTCAAGAGGATTGATGAGGACTTCTTCGACGAAGCCTAAATCGTTACACAAGCGTGGGGTGGAAAGCATGTAGCTTTCTGCCCCACGTTTTCTTTTGGGTTGTTTGCTGGATTGTTACAGCAGTTAGTGGGTAAGCCTAAAAAATTCCACATCGGTCTGCGGGCAGGGTAGCTGTCTCCTTCAGGCGCATGCACAAAACCCACGGGATACCAATAAATACACAGGGAAACCACATCACCACCCGGCGTATAACCCGCTCCCCTTATGGTGACAAGTAGTCGCCAAGCTTAGCCATAGCTAAGCGGAAAAGACGGTGTTCAAGAGCACATACTGGATTAAGGACAGCATCCACACCCTTCACCAGTAAGGAAGCTCAATCATGACCACCGTTGTGTCAAACACGTCCGAAGCCCTCAATTCCCCCTACGAGGACACCCTCAAGCGCCTGCTCTCCGACGCACGCGCAGAAGCCGTCGAATCCAGCGTCTCCGAGCTGGAGCGTCTGGCAATCTCCCACGACGCATCCCACTACCTGCTCGTACCCGCCGGCCTCATCCGCCCCGACTCCGCCGAAGACGTCGCCAACATCTTCCGCGCCGCAGGCGAACTCGGCCTGCCCCTGACCTTCCGCTCCGGCGGCACCTCCCTCTCCGGCCAGGCAAGCGGCGACGGCCTGATGGTCGACACCCGCCGCCACTTCAAGAAGATCGAGGTCCTTGAAGACGGCAAGAAGGTGCGTGTGCAGCCCGGCGCGACCATCATGATGGTCAACAACTACCTGGCACCCTACGGCTACAAGCTCGGCCCCGACCCGGCATCCTGGTCCGCCTGCACCATCGGCGGCGTGGTCGCGAACAACTCCTCCGGCATGTCTTCGGGCACCAAGTACAACACGTACAACACCCTCGACTCCATGGTGTTCGTGCTGCCCAGCGGCACCATCATTGATACCGCCGAGCCGGACGCCGACCAGAAGCTGCGCTCCCTCGAACCCGAACTTCACGAGGGTCTGCTGCGCCTGCGTAAGCGCGTCACCGAGAACCCGGAGTCTATGGCGAAGATTCGCCAGCAGTACTCCATGAAGAACACCATGGGTTACGGCCTGAACTCCCTGGTCGACTTTGAAACCCCCGTGGACATTCTGCAGCACCTGCTGATTGGTTCAGAAGGTACCCTCGGTTTTGTTGCTTCGGCAACCTACCGCACCCTGCCGATTCTGAAGAACATTTCCACCGGCCTGCTCGTGTTCGACAACCTCATTGACGCGGCACGCTCCGTACCCGAATTGGTCGCCAACAAGCTCGCAACCGTGGAGCTGATGGACGCCACCAGTATTCGTGTGGCTCAGCGTACCGGCCAGGCTGCGGAGGCGCTCGCCGCCATCGACGTGAAGGACCACGCCGCCCTGCTGGTTGAGTTCCAGGGCAACTCCGAGCAGGAGCTGAACGACCTTGCCGCCGCTGCGGCACCCATGTTTAAGAGCCTGCCGGTGGCTTCGCCGGTGTCGATGACCAGCAAGCTGTCTGAGCGTAACGCGCTGTGGGCGGCACGCCGCGGCCTGTACACCACCGTTGCGGGTAACCGCCCCTCCGGCACGAACGCCCTGCTTGAAGACGTGGTCGTGCCCGTTGAGGTTCTGGGTAACACCTGTAGCGACCTGACCGAGCTGTTCACCTCGCACGGCTATAAGGACTCCGTGATTTTCGGTCACGCGAAGGACGGCAACATCCACTTCATGCTGAACGAGCAGTTCCGCGACCCGAAGCAGCTGGACCGCTACCGCGACTTCACCGAAGAAATGGTTCAGCTGATTCTCGGTAACGAAGGCTCGCTGAAGGCTGAGCACGGTACCGGCCGCATCATGGCGCCGTTTGTGAGCCGCCAGTTCGGTGACGAACTCTTCGACGTGATGCGCCAGATCAAGCGCCTCATTGACCCGAAGGGCTTCATGAACCCCGGCGTTCTGCTCGCCGAGCCGGACACCGACTACGTGACCGACCTGAAGGTCGCCGAAACCGTCGAGGAAGAAGTCGACCGCTGCGTGGAGTGCGGCTACTGCGAGCCGGTCTGCCCCTCCCGCAACCTGACCCTGACCCCGCGTAAGCGTATTGTGCTGCGCCGTGAGATTGCCGCCGCCGAGTTGAACGGCGACCACGAGCTCGCCGAGCGCCTGCGCAAGGAGTACGAGTACTACGGCATTGAGACCTGCGCCGTGGACGGCATGTGCCAGACCCGCTGCCCCGTGAACATTAACACCGGTGACCTGATTCGCCGCCTGCGTTCTGAGAACCAGGACAAGGTCGCCGCCGCCGGCTGGAAGGTTGCCGCGCAGCAGTGGGGCATCATGGACAAGGTTGCCGGCAAGGCCCTGACCGTGGCTAAGAACCTGCCGTTCCCCGTGGTGCACGGCACCACCGACATTGCCCGCAAGGTCATGGGCGACGACATGGTTCCGTCCTACAAGAAGGACCTGCCGGTTGGCGGCCCGGCACGTAAGCCGCACAAGGACGCAACCGCTGAGATCGTGTTCTTCCCCGCCTGCGTGAACTCCATGTTCGGCGGCGTGGACGGCGACGGCAAGCACGACCCGGTCAACGCAACCCAGGCGTTCATTCGCCTGTGTGAGCGTGCGGGCGTGAAGTACCGCATCCCGGACAATATTGGTGAGATGTGCTGTGCTACCCCGTGGAAGTCGAAGGGCTTCACCGACGGCTACTCGATCATGAGCGACCGTGTGCTGAAGTCCCTGTGGGAGGCTACTGATGGTGGCCGCCTGCCGGTGGTGTGTGACGCTTCGTCCTGTACTGAGGGTCTTGAGGTGATGCGCAAGAAGGTTATTGAGGCTCTTGAGCACAAGATCGTGAACGGTTTGAAGCCGGGCGAGCCGGACTTCTCGCGTCTGCGCATGTACGACGCGGTGCAGTTCGCCGCAGATAACATGCTAGACAAGCTGACTGTGTCTGCTCCCCTGCCGTCGATTGCACTGCACCCGACCTGTTCGATGACTCACCTGGGCACTCAACCTGCGTTTGAGAAGATTGCGAACGCGATGAGTGACGACGTGTACGTGCCGAAGCACTGGGGTTGCTGTGGTTATGCGGGTGACCGCGGTATGCTGCACCCGGAGCTGACTGCGAGCGCTACGGAGGCTGAGGCTGCGGAGCTGAGCGAGCAGAAGGAGTTCGCCGCATACATTTCGGCTAACCGTACCTGTGAGCAGGGTATGACGGAGGCGACCGGCCACACCTACCAGAACGTGCTGCAGCTGCTGGAACGCACCACCCGCTAATAGGCGCTGAGCGCATAAGGTAATAAAGAAGGGACCCGGCGGGCTATCTTATGTGATAGTCCACCGGGTCCCTTCTTACATATCATGTACCGCACTAATTCACCCATGCATGCCTCGCTATACAAAATACAGGGCAGAAAAAGTTCTCATTTAAAGCATCGCGCACCTCACATCGGCTATACTAGACATGTGTCACAATAAATAAAATACACAATTATTTCAATATAATAATTTTCATCCAATCCACTCACAGAAAGGTAACAAAATGCCTAATACAATCCCTGGTGACCCCCTGAAGTCACTGGCCCAGCTCGGAAGCTGGTTCGAAAAAAGAAAGCATAACAAACTCAAAAAAGAAGAAGTCAAAGCTCAAGAGGACAGGAATAATAGCTATAACAAACAGAATAACCTGTCGAATTTAAGGACAAACATTAATAATATGTACTCAAAGAATTCGGCGGTAGCAGAGAATGCAGTAGAGGAGATATTTAAAACAATAGATTCCTACTTAGAAGAATATAAAAATACTGGAGACATAAAAAATCAAACGGAAGCACAGGACCTTCTGAATAAAGTCTGTCTTTATGCTCGAAATGCAGGGGCATCTAAGAATTCTAAAAAGTATGAAAATGACACTTGCAACACCATTGCAAAACAAATCAACAAACGACTCATCGACGCCAACAAAACTAATCACGATTGGGAGTCTCTCGATATTGACCTGCGTGGAGCCTTTTTCTCAGAGAATATCTCCCTAGAAAAAATTAAATCTGCAGGCAATATAAACCTGAATGGATGCACGTTCCAAAAAGGCCTTAATCTCAAATTAGCTCATTCAAAGATTGGTGAAAATGATTATTTGACCCATGATCCCATATCTCTGTCCAATTGCACCTTCGGTGGAGATTTAAATATTCACGGAGGATCGTACTCTATAGTAGAAGAAATAAATCTTAAAGATAATACATTTACAAATGGAGGAAAACTGGATGTTGGCGGACTAAGCGCAGTCGAAAATGGGCGCCTACCCATTACAATTGAAGGTGACTCCATGCCTCACGACATACTTTTCACTTCCGTTATATCACCCACTATACAAATTGGTAGTAACAATAAAGATAATCTCAAGAAAACAGAAATACCTGGCGGAATTGTTATTAAAAATTGCGAAAATGCAGATTTCAAGATATACAATCACACCGTTAATGGGAGCTTACAATTTATTCCGGAGGATAAAGTTAGTACATACAGAACGGACACCGCAGAAAGCATACACTTGGAATCTTGCGAAATAAAGGGATTCGTTACGCTTGGAACATCTTATAAAAATGCTAGATATGAAAAAATTAAAAACATTAAAATTGTCGGGGCAACCATCCATAACGGGCTCTACATTACCGCAGAAGAGATCAGCAGCATATGTTTTGAGCATGTCGACTTCCTCATTGAAGGAAAAGCTCTACATAACTCCAATGATGCCGAAAGTGTCGATTTTGTCAATTCTACAAAAATCAAATTCTATAATATTGGAAAAATTGACACACTACACCTGCATCAAGTTAACTTCTACGCTCCAGTTAGTATTGACGCGATTCAGATAGATAAGTTTCACCTATCTATAACAAATTTCTATGTAATTAAGCCTCACGTTGAATGGGGTAACCATAGCAATCAATATTGCCGATCTTGTTTCCGTATTACATTCAATGGCACAAACAATCATGTCGTTAGTGTAATTAGTCGCCCAGGTGGATATAAGTTAAATTCCTAATAAGAGCTGGAAATATATTTACAGTCTAGGGGCTTGATAAAATAAATTTTTTATCAAGCCCCTCATGTATTTATACACCTACGTTGAAGAAGCGGGCGCGAAGCTCCCCGTCAGCCTCGGTCACGATAATGACCGGTTTATCGCCCGCGACCTTGCGAGCACGGCGGAGCACTT
>NZ_CALJRY010000089.1 GCF_937976295.1 uncultured Rothia sp.
CAGACGTTTTCATAACATGAATTATATCAATCATGTTATGAAAACGTCTGCTATTTAGAGGCTCCTATGCGGCGGCGGTAGCCATTGCCAGCACCCGGTCACGCTTAGTCGCGCGGCGCTTCTGAATCGCGCGCACCACCCAGATGCAAACCGCACCGAGAACCGCGCCGGCAGTGTTATTCACAATGTCATCCACGTCGAAGGTGCGGTAGGTGAAGCCCGCCAGACCCCAGTTACCGGTCAGCTGACTCAACTCAATGAAACTTGAGAGCGCGAAGCCACTCAGCGCCGTGGCACGCAGACCCCAGCGCAGGCAACCCGCGGTAAAGAAGCCCAGGGGGACGAACATCGCAATATTGAAGAAGAGCTGCGCATACACGGCAGTTGCGAAGCGGCGCAGACCCATGCCCTCAGTCAAATCCCACGCCTGCTGCCAGCTCCAGCCCACATAGAAACGCGGATAGTAGAGCTCAGGGTTCGTGACGCTATTAGAAGAGCCAATCGGGGTCAGCGTCAGCGAAAGAATCGAGGCGAGGAACAACGCGAAGGACGCAGTCAGCAGGTACTGGCGGATACTGTGCGCTCGACCGGTCTTCCTAGCGCGCAGGCGCATACTGATAAAACCGATGATGGAGAGCGCGACTGTGAGTGCCGCAATCTCAATGGCGAAGGTGCCAATCATGTGTTTACTGAGCAGTTCCTGCATGCTGCGTGTTCCTTAGATCGCGAGAGTGAATTATACGCACCCCACCTGAATATATACCTGTTCTAACATATGTTCCTGGTGGTATATGGCGGTTACTGTTCATACCCGCCGCATATTGTTCACCACCAGTGTAAAAGACCGCTCTATGGCTCGCCCCAGGTGAAACTGTGAAAAAGCTGTACACGCGCCCGGCGCGCTAGGAGAACCACCCCCAGTCGGTGCCGTCAGTACAGAACATCCGGCGGGAACACCGGCGCAATATACCGACCAAACAGCAGCACAAACAAGAGCGCACCCGCAATCGCAGCCACCATCGCGCCAACCACCTGCACCAACCACAGCATCAGGAACTTCACCGTCTTACCCTCAGAGCGGGCGGTCAGCGCCTCCACCATGGCGGTCGAAAAGGTCGTAAAACCACCCAGCAGACCGGTCGTAATCACCGTGCACCAGAACGCCACCTCTTCCGTGGCGTTATAGTGCACCCCCAGCGCGCGAGGATTAGACACCGGCATAATCAGTAGCCCGTAAAGGAACGAACCCACCAGGTTAATGATGAACACCGGGCTAATAATCGACGACTCCGTACGCAGGCGAGGAGACATCGCCTTATCCAGGAAGAAGCGGGTCATCGCGCCCAGACCGCCGCAGAGGAAAACCATCAGAGCAAAAAACATTAGCGGCCCCCCTCAACATCACGAGCAGGCACCAGGCGGGACGCCACAAAACGACCCGTCAGCATGCCCGCAGCGGCGGCAACCAAACCACCCACCAGCAGCACCGCCACAGCCAGCATCATATACCCGCTATGCACCGTGTAGGGCAGAAAAATCGTCTGCGCTACTACCGCCGCAATCGACGAATACGTCGTGTAGCCGCCCATCATGCCCGCGCCGAAGAGCAGACGGAACGAATGAATCCGCTCCTCGCCGTCACGGCGCGCGTAAGCATTCCACACCACCGTCAGCAGACCCAAAGTGAAGGAGCCCAGAAGGTTCGCCACCAGCACGCCGCCGGGAGTGTACACGCGGCACAGCGCACCCGTACCGCCGCCTAAAAAGACAAGAAAAGGGGCAGGCACACGGTTCAGAACGCCTCCTATCCGCTGTCGGATACTCGCGCGGTTCCTCATCACCGTGCACCTACCCTTTCACATCGCATGAGTCTTTAGAGTGCACCGTAGCGCACACTACATACTTTACTATTACCCGAGCTTGCTCCCCGAGTCAGCAGCGGCAGACTCGCACTCCTACTGAATCTTCTCACTCATTTTCTCGCTCAGGGCGGCGGCTTCACCGATGCGGTAGAGCCATGTAGCCATGATTCAGTCCTTTGAAATTGATTGGTGAGTGGGGGTCGGTGTGTTGGTTGGGTGCGCGTGGTGTTTGCGTTGCAGTTTTGCCCTGCATGACGAACGCTGCGCCCTGTTTTTGGGCAAAAAACACCCCGCCCCGGG
Source organism: uncultured Rothia sp. (assembly GCF_937976295.1). Classification (GTDB taxonomy): domain Bacteria; phylum Actinomycetota; class Actinomycetes; order Actinomycetales; family Micrococcaceae; genus Rothia. The sequence continues at coordinate 2,163 of NZ_CALJRY010000089.1, forward strand.
CACCTACTGGTGAGGTGCCCGAAGCGAGAGTGTTTGAGCGTTGACGATATGGGGCTTAGCTCGCGAATTCGCCCTGGACCAGACGACCCAGGTAGTCGAGTGCTTCGAGGACGCACCGGCGCATTGCTTCGATGGCGAGTGCTTCGGGGTGGGTGCCTTCGGGGGCTTCCGCTGCGACCTTGGCCGTCATTTCTTCAGCGCGGGTGAGGTAGTAGTAGACGCCTTCACCGATAGTTTCGGAGAGGTTGGAGGCGAAGACTGCCACACGCAGGTAGGGCAGGTCGGGGTATGCCGCGAGGTACTCTTCGAGGAAGATGTCGTAGGTGCGCTCGAGGATGACGTGCGAGTACTCTTCGAACTTCGCGGGGCTATCCATTTCGAGGGCGTAGAGCAGGTGCGCGAAGGGTGCGATGTACTCTTCGAGGGTGCTGCTCTTGAAGACCTTGCGGGCGATGGAGAGCATTTCGGATTCCATGCTTGCGTTTTCACC
>NZ_CALJRY010000090.1 GCF_937976295.1 uncultured Rothia sp.
GGAATAGCCGCCTGAATCGGCTCCATATAGAGCGGGCATTCGCCAAGATCAGTGGATGCGCCCGTACGGTAATCCACGATGCCCAGAGTCGGGTTCTTCGCCGAACCACCCACCACGAGCTTCGCCTTGTTACGGAAGCCCGCCTCCGCACTGGTCACCGGATCCAGCCACTGCAGCTGCGGGTAGTTGGCGAGCAGGGTGCGGGCGTGCTCCTGCTTCGCCTGCACCTGCGCGGTGTAGGCGGTCTCAATGCTGGGGCAGGAGGAGCAGAGGTCATCACGAAAATAGGCGCATTCCATAAGGAGCCATTCTACCGCCTCCACCGGCAGGCACGCCGCCAACCCATCACAGACGCAGGATGCTCAGCCGCACATGGGCACAGAAAAAGCGGGGGCGGCCACCCCTCATGGGTAGCCGCCCCCGCCTCATACGGATGCGATTGAGATAACGCCGGATTAGCTTCCAGCGGCATCTCACCACCGTGTCACGCGTCGCGTGCCACGGATTCCATAACTTTTTGCCCCATCAGGGACAAAAAGTTATTACATCATGCCTGCCATGCCGTCCGCACCGGGAGCAGCCGCACCAGCGGGCTCCGGCTTGTTCGCAACAACAGCCTCAGTGGTCAGGAACAGACCAGCAATCGACGCAGCGTTCTGCAGAGCCGAACGGGTCACCTTCACCGGGTCAGCAATACCAGCAGCCATCAGGTCCTCGTACTCGCCGGTCGCAGCGTTCAGGCCGGTACCAGCAGGCAGGGAACGAACACGGTCAACCACAACGCCCGGCTCCAGGCCAGCGTTAGCAGCGATCTGCTTCAGCGGTGCGTCAATAGCCACGCGCACAATGTTCGCGCCGGTAGCCTCGTCACCGGTCAGCTCCAGCTTGTCGAAGACCTTCACGCCAGCCTGAATCAGAGCAACGCCACCACCGGGGACGATACCCTCCTCAACAGCAGCCTTAGCGTTACGCACAGCGTCCTCAATGCGGTGCTTGCGTTCCTTCAGCTCAACCTCAGTTGCGGCACCAGCCTTCAGCACGGCCACACCACCGGCGAGCTTAGCCAGGCGCTCTTGCAGCTTCTCACGGTCGTAATCGGAATCGGAGTTAGCGATCTCTGCGCGGATCTGAGCCACGCGACCCTCGATAGCTGCTGCGTCGCCTGCACCCTCGATGATGGTGGTCTCGTCCTTGGTCACAACGACCTTGCGAGCGGAACCGAGCATGTCCAGGGTTGCTGCGTCCAGGGACAGGCCAACCTCTTCGGTAATGACCTGGCCACCGGTCAGGATAGCAATATCAGCCATCTGAGCCTTACGGCGGTCACCGAAGCCCGGAGCCTTCACAGCAACAGACTTGATGGAGCCGCGCATCTTGTTCAGCACCAGCAGAGCCAGAGCCTCACCCTCAACGTCCTCAGCAACGATCAGCAGCGGCTTGCCGGACTGCATGACCTTCTCCAGGACGGGAACGAGGTCCTTAACGTTCGAAATCTTCTGGTTCACAACCAGGATGTAGGGGTCCTCCAGGACTGCTTCCTGACGCTCCGGGTCGGTCACGAAGTAACCGGACAGGAAGCCCTTGTCGAAGCGCATACCCTCGGTCAGTTCCAGGTGCAGACCGAAAGTGTTGGAGTCCTCAACGGTGATGACGCCTTCCTTGCCGACCTTCTCCATTGCCTCAGCAATGAGCTTGCCGATCTCAGCGTCGCCAGCGGAAATAGATGCGGTTGCAGCGATCTCTTCCTCGGTCTCAACTTCCTTCGCGGAGGAGAGCAGAGCCTCGGTCACAGCCTCAACAGCCTTCTCAATGCCGCGCTTGAGGCTCAGCGGGTCAGCGCCAGCAGCCACGTTGCGCAGGCCCTCGCGGACCAGTGCCTGAGCCAGAACGGTAGCGGTGGTGGTACCGTCACCTGCGATGTCGTCAGTCTTCTTAGCAACTTCCTTGACGAGCTCCGCACCAATCTTCTCGTACGGATCCTCCAGCTCGATTTCCTTCGCGATCGAGACACCGTCGTTGGTGATGGTGGGGGCACCCCACGCCTTCTCCAGCACAACGTTGCGGCCGCGGGGGCCGAGGGTCACCTTCACTGCATCGGCGAGGGTGTTCAAACCGCGCTCAAGGCCGCGGCGTGCCTCTTCGTCAAAAGCAATGAGCTTTGCCATAAGTGTCCTCCTGGACGATCGGATTTCTTCCTTCACCCTTGCGGGTGCGGTACATCTAAAATCGGGTGGCTACCCCTCCACAACACCCCCGTTACGGAGGCACGGCAGAGTAGGGCATAAAACACCCGAACGCTACATCAATTGTGGCACCCGCACCGGCATGGAGCAAACGTTTAAGCCCAAGGTTGAAGGGTTAATCGCCCAGTGCTTAATCTGCGCTCATTAAGCCCGCCAAAAGGGGCGTTAACGGTGTACCCGCCCGGAGTGCGTGAGGGGCGTTAAAAGCATCAACCCCACCCGGCGCATCAGTGGAATTGCGCGGATGGGGTTGAGCAGAAGTCGTTATGGCAGAAACAGCGGGCGCGGTCTTAGATTCGCAGGCTTAGAATCGCGGGTTTAGAATCGCCCGGGCAACCGCCTGAACCTATTCCGCAGCAGCAGCGGAGCCGGTGTAATCCGAGGACAGAATCACGATGACCTCGTGGTTGCCCATCTGCACATCGGAGGTTGCCTGACGCACCTGAGTAATACCCAGCTTCGAGGCGATACTCTGCGCCTGCGACTGGTAGCCCTCAGCGTAGTAGACCACGCTGGTTGCCGGTGCCACACCCGTGTAGTTTGCAGTCTCGCTGATGGTGTAGCCGGTCAGCAGCGCCGCCGCACCGGATGCGCTACCCGCCGGAGCCGCCGCATTGTAGACCGCCACAGAGATGGACTCAGCCAGACCGGTCTTCGTGGGGCTTGCCGACGCGGTAGCCGGCGCAGAGGACGCCGACGCGCTTGCGGGCGCGGAGCTACTCTTCGCGGTGGACGCCGAGTACTGCGGGGAGGCGGTGCGCGGCGCGTACACGTACATCGCGCCGCCAACGAGCAGACCGACTACACCTGCAGCTACCAGGGGGATAGCGCCCTTGGGGCTCTTTGCCGGGTCAGCATTGACCGCGCGGTAGGTTCCGCGGCGGGCGGTATTTTCGTCTACCTCGTCAAATTCGTCGCGGGGGTAGCTCATTTATCCTCATTTCACGGGTCTCTGTTTACCGGCTGATACCGTGCCTCCCTGTCTGGTGCGCGGGCACGGCTGCGGGAGGTGCGGTCTTGGTGTTCTAGTACCTAGAGTACCGTCTCAACTAGCGAGAACCAACGTGAACGCCCCGCAACCGGCTGTGAAAAAGACGGACACCACACAGTGTTCAATCTCTGGTTGAGCTTGAGGTGTGCGGGGTTGAACGCAGGAGATGGAGAGCTCGCACGGCTCCCTCGTTCAAGCTCCTAGTCAGCGTCTCGGCGGGCACGCAGAACGTCGATCATCTGCGGCGCTGCGGCACGTACCCGCTCATCATCCAGCATCACATTCAAGCGCTGATAGTAGGCAATCGGGGTGAATCCGGCGGCGATAATCGCCTTCTCTTTGGAGCCCTGGTGCTTGAAGCGGCGGCGTTCCACCTCAAGGATGCGGCGCTCCACCGGGGTCAGGCCGCCGGGTTGGTTCTGTGCTTCCGACTGGCTCTGCGTTTCCGGCCGATTCTGTGCTTCCGGCTGGTTCTCCACTCCCGACTGACTCTCAGGCTGCACAATTTCAGCTCGTTCCTGTCCTGACACGTTCCCTCCTGTCTGTAGCTCGCCTGCCGTAGCCGGCGTCTCCTAGCGCGTGTATTCGTCATCCCCTAGTCTAGAAGAGAAACCCAGCCTAGAAGAGGACCTCAGTCTAGAGGAGAAGCATTCATCCCGCACCCGGCATCGTCACCGTCACTGTCCGGGTCGCATCAGCCCCAGGAGATTCCCCGAGGAGATTCATGAACCAGCCCCTCAGCAGCATTATGAGCGAGGATTGGGCGGCAGCACTCGCCCCCGTCGAAGAGCAGATTCACGCCATGGGAGCTTTTCTGCGTGAGGAGCACGCGGCGGGGTACCGCACGTTCCCGCCTGCCGCCGATATTTTTAATGCGTTCCGCCGCCCGATGAGCAGGGTGAAGGTCCTCATTATTGGTCAGGACCCCTACCCCACCCCGGGCAATGCGATGGGTCTGTCGTTCTCGGTGCACCGCGGCATGCCGCTGCCTCGTTCGCTGAACAATATTTACAAGGAGCTGCAGGACGATTTGGGTATCGCCCCGGCTGATCACGGCGACCTGTCCTGTTGGGCTGATGAGGGCGTCATGCTGCTCAACAGGGTTTTGACGGTGCGCGAGTCTGATGCGGGTTCGCACCGCGGCAAGGGTTGGGAGGAGATCACCGAGTGCGCTATCCGTGCGCTGGTGGCGCGTAACCAGCCGCTGGTGGGTCTGCTGTGGGGTGCGGATGCACGCAAGTGCGC
>NZ_CALJRY010000091.1 GCF_937976295.1 uncultured Rothia sp.
GAGTTGTAACCGATCAGGCCGAACTCCAGCCCTGCCGCCATGCGCGTAAAGCGCGGGTGGTTGCTCGTGTACACGTACGCCGCCAGACCGTACTCGGTGTTATTGGCGAGCTTCAGGGCGGTGCGTTCGCCCTCCTCACCGTAGCCGCTGAACGTGGTGATCGGGGCGACGGGGCCGAAGATTTCTTCACGCCACACGCGCATCGAATCGGTCACGCCGGTCAGCACGGTGGGGCGAATAAAGTTGCCCTTGTTCAGGTTCCTGGGCATGCCGCCGGTGTTGCCGTAAACCTCCGAGTCCAGCTCGGGAATGTAACCGCCGCAGGCGAGGAGCGCGCCCTTACCCAGGGCGTCTTCCACCATAAAAAGCATGGATTCAACCGCTGAAGGTTGAATTAGCGGTCCACATTCGGTTCCGTCGATGGCTCCGTCACCCACGACGGTCGCCTCCATACGCTCCACGAAGGCGCGGGTGAACTCTTCGGCAATGTCCTCGTGCACGATGAATCGGTTGGCGGCAGTGCACGCCTCACCCATGTTTCGCATCTTCGCGGCGTAGGCGCCCTTCACAGCGGCGGGAATATCCGCATCCTCAAAGACGATGAACGGGGCGTTACCGCCCAGCTCCATGGAGGTGCGCAGAACATTCTGCGAGGCCTGCGCAAGCAGGGTGCGGCCCACGGCTGTGGAGCCGGTGAACGAGACCTTCCGCAGGCGCTCATCAGCCATCAGCGCCGAGACCACCTCGCCGGTGCGGGAGGTGGTCACCACGTTCAGCACGCCGTCCGGCAGGCCCGCCTCACGCATCAGGGACGCAAAGTACAGGGAGCTGAGCGGAGTCAGGGAGGCGGGCTTAAGCACCGCGGTACAGCCCGCCACGAGCGCCGGGGCGACCTTGCGTGCCGCCATGGCGAGCGGGAAGTTCCAGGGGGTGATGAGCAGGCAGGGGCCGACGGGGCGGCGCACGGTGGTGATCTGCAGCCCGGATTCGGGGGCTACGGCGGTGCGGCCGAAGTTGCGGGCGGCTTCTTCGGCGTACCAGCGCAGGTAGTTCGCGGCGTAGGCGACCTCGCCGCGGGACTGGTCGAGGGGTTTGCCCATTTCGAGGGTCATGAGCCGAGCGATGACTTCGGTGCGCTGCGTCATGAGCGTGTAGGCGCGGTTGAGGATGTCGGCGCGTTCGCGGACGCTGGTTGCCGCCCATGAGGTGCGGGCATCGCAGGCGGCGTCGAGTGCTTCGATGCCCTGTTCGACGCTGGCGTCGGCGACGTGCGCGAGGATTTGGCCGCAGGAGGGGTTGTGTACGGGGAAGGAGCCGTTGTCGCCGGTGACCCAGGTGCCGCCGATGAGCAAGTCGGTGGGCACGTAGAAGAAGGGGTAGGAGGGCCGCTCGTAGGGGTCGATGGGTTCGAGCTGCGGCATGTTGAAGCTGTGCATGTGCGGTTCGGTGCGGCCTCGCAGCTGGGCGGACTTCGCGCCGGGCTTTGCGGCGGGATTCTCTGAGGCCTTCTCGGCGGAGCTTTCAGGTGAGGTGGTCATGGCGTGCCTTTCGGGTTGGGGCGGCCGGTGCGGTCGACTCTGACGCTTTTAATTCTAGTCCCGAGTTGGTTCTCATTCCCGGGCACGCCGAAGGGGGCCGCATCCGCGGTGGATACGACCCCCTTCGGGTACCCTTCAGGTAGGTTCTCGCTCGGCGTACGAGCCTCTAGCTGGGGATTATGGAAGGCGTTGCCCGGAAGGGATGCTCGGTGTTGCATCCGCGTTGCCCGGTACCCGTGTTCTCACCGCTGAGCGGCGGTGAGGCGGGCACCCAGGTGGACTAGGCCCACCGGTTCTCTCAAATCCAGGACTGACGTGCCTCGATTCGAGTCAGCTCCAGAGGACCGCCATCGTTGTTGCCGTGGAAGCGGCCGAAGTGTACGTACGGGCCACGGTAGGCGCTGTGGTTGATGGGGCTGGAGTACTGGCCGTTGACCGTGTAGTAGAAGCTGTTCTTGTTCAGCACGATCTTGCAGTTCAGTGCCTGGCCGGTGGTGACCTTCTGACGCAGCTTCATGGTGTGCAGTACGCGCGGGCTGGTCTGCTTGGGTTCGAAGCAGAGGATCTGCGCTACGGAGCCGCCGTTGTAGTTGGGGCGGATGGCGAGCACGTAGGTGCCATCTTCCTGGTTTGCGGCGAACTTCTTGCCAATGCCGAAGGCACCGTCGTGTTCGCGGCCGAAGGCAACGTAGCCGTAGTGACCCGCCTGCTGCGGCAGCGCACCGGTCCACTTCATGGAGAAGTCGAGGGTGTACTTATCGCGGGTGGTGTAGTTCGCCAGCGGGCCGAGCAGCACGGATTCGTCATAGCGCTGGTTGTGCACGATGGCTGCGCCGGTCAGGTCGGGCATGTCCGCTGCGACGGAGGGGTCGGCGGGCAGCATGCCGTGGGGGCGCTTGCCGGTATTGATCTTGACGCTGGCGTCGAAGGGGTCACCGATCACCCAGTAGGGGTCGGGGCACATGAAGCCCTTCACGCCCAGTGCCTTGTACTTTTCGTAGGCGGAGCGGCGGTGGACTTCCCAGACGATGACTGCCTTGCCGAGGCCCGTGAGGGTGCGTACGTTTTCCTCGCTCATGGAGCCGTGGGCTGCGCCGGTCGGCTTCTCGTAGTAGGGTACGCCGAGGGCGTCCACGTTCTCGTGGCGTGCCATTGCGGAGATCTTGTCGATGGGGTCGCCGCCGTCGAAGTAGCACCAGGTGCCGCAGCCTGCGGAGTTGACGAGCTTGAGGTACTTGGAGGTGGGGTTGAAGCCGCCGTTGCCGTCGCGGTACATCTTGATGACGGTGCGGCGCTGCAGGCCGCGTTCGGTGATGAACTTGATGAGGCCTGCCTGTGCGGGGCCGTCCTTCGCTTCGAGGAACAGCACGACCTTCTTGCCGCCGACGGAGGCATATTCGCCGCCTGCGGGTACGGCGTTAACCGCCGCGATGGCCTCTTCGAGGGTGGGGATGTCGTACAGGTCGGTCTTCTCACCCAGGTTTTCGCGCATGTTGACCTTGTGCTGGCGCAGTTCGGCGAGGGTGTGGCCGCGCACGTCCATGGATGCACCGGTGGTGCGCTTGATGTTGGTGTCGTGCATGCAGACGAACTGGCCGTCGCTGGTGGTGCGTACGGAAATTTCGACGGCGAGGGCGCCTCGGCGTATGGCCTCTGCGTAGGCGTAGGCGGTGTGCTCGGGGCTGATGTTGCCGGCACCGCGGTGGGCGATGAAGAATTCATCGGTCTTGTAGAGCAGCTGATGTGCGGGGGAGCCGCTGTGTACTGCCGCGAGCTGTGCGCGGGTGTTGGCTGCGGCGTGGGCTTCGCCTGCCTGGAGCATGAGGGCGGCGGGTGCCAGTGCGGAGGCACCGATGAAGCCGCGGCGGCTCAGATTCTTAGAGGTCTTCGGGAATGCAGTCACCGTAGTGGTCCTTTTTTCGTTTATGAGTTGAGCGTAA
>NZ_CALJRY010000092.1 GCF_937976295.1 uncultured Rothia sp.
ACCACAGGAAGATTAGCCATAGGATTCTGAAGGTTTCAGAGATAGCGTTCATGCTATTTCCCTTTCAACTATTTGGACTCTGCCGCAGCACGGTCGAGGATGCGCTGCAGGTGCTCCGGGATCTGTCGGTACTCCCCGGCTTCGGGGGAACCAATCTCGTACGTGCGGGCGTAGCAGATGACCTTGATGAGGGCGTCCATGTCCTCGTAATCACCGAACTCTACGAAAAGTTCAGGGATGTACTTGGGCGGCCAAACACCGTAGCGCTCACGGAAAAGAATCATGTGATAGATGTAGGTGGCGTCAAAGAAGACGGGGCTGAAGCCCAGTCGGTAGCGTCCCATCTGGCTACTGCTGATGAGTAGGTGCCCGCCCTTGCCGTTGACCTGCATGTGTATTTTGGTGATGCTGCTGTAGTCGAACTCGCGGGTTTTGAATCGCCAGTTTCGCCATTTCACGGAGGTTTCATTCTGTTGGATGTAGAAGGAATTGGTGTGGATAGCGAAGAACCAGAAGACCGAACCGATAATATTCATGAAAATATATGCAGGAATATAATCAATGGGACTCTCAGCTCGAAAATTTAGAGGAAATAAAATGCACACCAGCAGCACGGAAGAATCTGCCGCTAGTACAGCTAGTAGCGGCTTTTTCTGCCGCTGACCCAGAGGAATATAGCCTTTGGGGCGGTTGAGGCCGATGGAGCCGTTGGTGACGGTTTCGGCAAGAAATTTTCTGAGCATGAAATGTCCTAGTGTGGTGGTTGGTTACATATCGACGTCGGCGAGGCCAGTGACTTTCTTTAAACCCTTGAAATAAGAAATTGTCATACCTCTCTTATCAAACGCATCCACCTGCGCCACATCGTCCGGGTTATCCATATCAGGCCAACGCTCATTCTCAATCCTGAACCGCACAATCGCCAAGAGCCGGTAATTGTTGTGGGTTATCGGATCAAACAAGGCAATCTGGATGCCAGATTTGGCGTAGAAACCCACCATATCCGGTTCATCAATATCTGGCTTTTCGTAGTACACGACGCGGTTAATCGCATTGAAAGGGTAACGGGTCGGGTTGGAGAACCAGATGCGCTGCTCGATGCCATCGGCGGAGGTTTTCACGTAGGCAACATGCACATACCGCAAGTATGCAGCAAATGGTATTGATACTAACAAGGCCGTTATGTCAATCGTTATACGTGCTGATTCAGGGTCAAAAAATATATGACCTGCAAACATAGCACACGGAAAAACGGGGGTAAATATCACAATGAGAGCTTCGAGCCGAGTAACTCGTCGGATATAAATACCCTCACGTTGCCGTTGCTTATCCTTCCAACGCTGCACTTCGTAATTAATAAGGACGTAAATCGTCGCCACTGTTGTGAGCGTAGCGAAGATACCCCAGAAGACAATGAGGAAAGTGCGCATGGTGGGTTCTCGTTTCGTGTGGTTGGTGAATATCCGGAAGTGCACCACCGGCAAGTGGCGTACCTTTCCCAAGGATACCCCGGTGTGCGAATCGTCCTAGACCGCACGCTTTGGTGCACGATGCTCCTCCGCCCACGGGGTTCTACGGTTTAGCTGGTTGCAGGTTCAGCCTCCGGGT
>NZ_CALJRY010000093.1 GCF_937976295.1 uncultured Rothia sp.
CATGTGTTTCGAGAAGCCACCAAAGAAGTGGCTTTTCGAAACACATGTGGCTTCTGGGCTGGATAACCGCGGATTACCTCTGGTTAGTCTCCGCCGAGGAACGGCATGAAGCGGACGATGTGCTTCTCCAGCTTCTGCTTCACGCGCTTCGCCTTGGTTGCTGCGTCCTCGGTCTTCGCGCCGCCGAGCTTACCGCCGAAGAGCGAAATCTTGCCCTTGACCAGGCGGCTGATCTTACCGGGGATGGTGCGGCGGTTTTCCTTGAGCGCACGGTTGACGACGCGCTGGGTCTCTACGGAGTCCAGCTCTTCTTCCTTCACGATGGTGTCTTCTTCGCGGGTGCGGCGGTCGGTCACGTAGTGGTGGAAGTGTTCCTGCACGTCGTGGTCTTCGGACTCGTTCAGGTAGGTTTCGAAGTAGTCCTCGATGATATCGCCGCTTTCGCGCAAGTCGGCGTCGTTACGAATAGCGAGGCGCACGCGGTCGCGGAAGTACTCCACGCTGTCCTGGGCGGTTTCGGCGGTGTTGCTCTCCCCTGCCGCATTACCCTGGCGTGCCGCGCGGGCTGCCTTGACGAGTTCGAGGATGTAGAGCACACCGACTTCCTGCTGCCTGACCAGTTCGGTCAGGAAGCGCATTTCAGCGAACAGGTCAACTACGCTCGGCTTTTCTTCGCCTTCGCTGGTCTCGTTGTCGGCGCTTTCCTTCCCTTCTTCCTGTGCCTTGCGCAGTTCACGGGCTTCTTCGTAGATGTCGTTGTAGACACCGGTGTAGCCCTGCATTTCGTAGTCGCTGATGAGTTCGTTGCCGCCGTCGCGGATGAACTCGTCGTGCACGCGCAGTTCCTGCTGCAGTTTAAGCACCTGGTTCATGACCTCGATGTAGCGGGCCTTGTCTTCGGGGGTGTCCACGGTGATGGAGCCGCCTTCATCCATGCCGAATTCTTCACGCAGCGTGGTGACCACTTCACGGTACTCCTCGTAGGCGTCCTTGTAGGGTCGGGTGAAGGCGATGTCGAGGGCGGACTGGCCGCTGCTGTTTTCGGTGTCGCCGAAGAGGGTGAAGGCGTCCTTGGTTGCCTGTTCGAGGTCACGGAAGCACACGATGTTGCCGGAGGGCTTGAGCGAGTTGAGGATTCGGTTGGTGCGGCTGTACGCCTGCACCAGGCCGTGCATCTTCAGGTTCTTGTCTACCCAGAGGGTGTTGACGGTCTTGGAGTCGAAGCCGGTGAGGAACATGTTGACGACGATGAGCAGGTCCAGTTCGCGCATCTTCATCTTGCGGGAGACGTCCTTGTAGTAGTTGTCGAAGGAGTCGCCGTCGGTGCTGAAGTTGGTGCCGAACATGGTGTTGTAGTCTTCGAGGAAGCCGTCCATGCGGCTGCCGGTGTCTTCGGTGGCGAAGGTGAAGTTTTCTTCTTCGCCGAAGGTGTCGAAGAGCTGCCCGCCGTTGCCCTGCGAGTAGATGATGGCGACCTTGAGCTTCTGTTCGGGGCTCAGGGTGCCGTCTGCGATGCGTTCTTCTTGCAGGGTGTTGAGGGCGTCGTAGTAGGTGCAGGCGGCGTCGATGGAGGAGGTCGCCAGAATCGAGTTGAAACCGCGCACGCGTTCTACGTAGTGTTTGGTGACTCCGTTGATGGTGCGGGTCTTCTTAACGTCGTAGCTGGTGGCTGCACTCTGGTTGGTTTTGCGGTCGTAGTTGTCCAGAATGTAGGTGGCGACGGCTTCGATGCGCTGAGGGCTTTCGAGTACTTCCTTGCTCTTTGCGAACTTGGCGAGTGCCTTCGCGTCGGGGGTTTCGGCACGTTCGGCAGCGATTTCGTCTGCGTAGGAGGCTTCTTCGAGTTCGGCGAAGTCGGGGCTGGTGTTGGTGTATTCCAGGTGGAATTTCAGCACGTTCTTGTCGTTGATGGCGTCGACGACGGTGTAGGTGTGCAGGCAGTCGCCGAAGACTTCGACGGTGGTGGTGCCGGGGCCGCCTGCGGAGTTCTTGTCGAAGATGGGGGTGCCGGTGAACCCGAACATGCTGTACTTCTTGAAGCTCTTCTTGATGGCGGTGTTCATGCGGCCGAACTGGGAGCGGTGGCATTCGTCGAAGATGATGGCTACGCGCTGGCCGTAGACGGGGTGCTTGGGTTCGGCGGTGATGAGGTTGGACAGCTTGTGGATGGTGGTGACTACGATGTTGGTTCCGTGGTCGGCGAGGCGGTTGCTGAGTTCGCGGGTGCTGCCGGTGGAGCTGACGGAGTCTGCCTGGAAGTTGTTGTATTCGAGCATGGTCTGGTAGTCGAGGTCCTTGCGGTCCACGACGAAGAGTACCTTGTCGACGAGTCCGGTTTCTGCCAGGCGGCGTGCGGTTTTGAAGCTGGTGAGGGTTTTGCCGCTGCCGGTGGTGTGCCAGATGTAGCCGCCGGCTTCTTTGGTGCCGAGCAGCTTGGGGTCGTTGTTGGCGATTTCGACGCGCTTAATGATTTTCTCGGTTGCCGCGATCTGGTAGGGGCGCATGACCAACAGATCCTTGTCTACGGTAAGGATGCAGTAGCGGGTCAGGATGTTCGCCAGGGTGTGGCGGGTGAGGAAGGTGCGCGCGAAGAGAATCAGGTCGTTGATTCGGTTGTTCTGTTCGTCTGACCAGTAGCTGGTGAAGTCGAAGCTCTTGCCTGCGGAGCCGCCGTCGACTGCTTTACGGCTGGCGGTCTGCTGGTCTTCGACGTGCTTGTGGCGCACGGTGTTGGAGTAGTACTTGGTTTCGAAGCCGTTGCTGATGACGAAGATCTGGGCGTATTCGAAGAGGCGGTGCTTGTCCTGCTGGAAGCCTTCGTTCTGGTATCGCTCGATCTGGTTGAAGGCTTCGCGGATGCTTACGTTGCGCTTCTTGAGTTCGATGTGCACGAGGGGCAGGCCGTTGACGAGGATGGTCACGTCGTAGCGGTTGAGTACCTTGCCGTTGGGGGCGGGTACGCGGTACTGGTTGATGACCTGCATGCGGTTGCGTGCGGGGTAGGCGGCGTCGATGAGCATGATGTTGCGCAGGGTGCCGTCTTCGAGGCGGAAGTCGATGAAGCGTTCTTCCTGGATGAGCTTTGCCTTTTCGAGGATGCCGTCGTTGGAGCGGGCAATGTGTTCGGTGAGCAGGCGGTTGAATTCTTCGTCGGTGAAGTGGAAGCCGCTGTTGGGGCCGTAGGCGCCTTCTTCGGGGCGGGTGTTGAGGCGTTCGAGCTGTTCACGCAGGTTGCGGATGAGCGCGGCTTTGTCGGTGAGGTGCGGCAGGTAGTCGTAGCCCTGGGTTTTGAGGGTTTCGATGAGTTCGGTTTCGAGTTGCGCTTCGCTCTGGTGCTCACGCTTCTTCTGGTGCTGGGCCTTCCATTCCTTGTAATCCTTTGTTTCGGCAAGCTTGGCGATGACGGTGAAGTCGTCCGAGCTGAGAATGCTTTCGGTGCGTCCTTCGGTGGGGCGGGGGTGGTTGGGTACGGTTTCCACGGGGTGCTCCTTTGCGTAGGGGGTTGAGTGTGTGGACGGTTAGGCTCAGAGTTAGCGGCCTCGGGGTTAGTGAGCCCGGCTAGTTTAGTTTGGGTTGTTGAGTGTAGTTGAGGTCTAGCGGCCCGTGCAGGGGTGGCAGGGTGTCTCCCCTGCACGGGGTTCACGCGTGATGCGCAGTTTGATACGCAGGTGTCTACTGGTTTTCGCCCTTGCGGGGGAAAGAAAGTAGCTGGTCGCGGTAGTACTCGTACTGACTGCGACGCGCCGCGAGCTCTGCGGGTAGACCCTCGGAGAGGCTGGTGGTCAGGGCGTCGAAGCGGTCGAGAATATCGACAATGCGCTGCTGCTCTTCCAGAGAAGGAACAGGAACAAGCAATTCATCAGTATCTTTGACTGCAAGCTGAGGGAGCTTCACAGACTTTCCCCGCGCAAGTTCATGCAGATAATAAGTCTGAGTCAAAAGATAATAATAAATAAACTTCTGTTCCACGAGATCCGAGGTCAGAGAATACGACCAGAGCTCATTTTTATGAGTAAATTTACCCTCATAGTATTCAAATCCGATATGGCCCCTAGATTTCACAATAATTGCAGGGCCTTCCAAAATTCCCTTGTCAGGAATGAATGATGAATCCGTATCTACGAATGTAGCACCAGCTGCAAAGATTCTGACGTCCTTATTACCGGGTTCAAGAGTCCTCATCTTCGATGCAGTGATAGCAATTCCCTTGTTGCGGATACCAAGAGAGCCCAGGGGAACACGGGGACAGTCGAGGGCTTCGAAGAGCGAATCACGGTAGTACTCGTATTGCAGAGTACGCGCTTCCAGCTCCGCTTCCAGCTCCGCTTCCAGGTTCGTGAATTTGTCGAGAATTTCAACAATCGCTTCCTGAATCTCCAGAGGCGGAACAGGGATTAAAACCTTATTCAGCACTTTCTGCGTCAAGCTTGGAACGCCACCAGCTGTATTTAGCTTCTCAAGCTCTGCAGACCTAAGAACATAAAACAAGTACTTAGGGATTACACAAGATTCATCAATCTCTGTATAGAAAATAGTATCAACGTTCCAGAAAGGTTCCTCAAGATAAAAAAGATTACCCAAAGAACCTTTTCGCGGAATAAGGACAGTTGGCTTGTCATACGCGAACGTATCAACATACGTCATAACTCCGCCAGAGCCATAGACCGGAATATTTCCAGGCAGGAAGTCTTTATATCCCTTACCATTCTTGATTTTTGCTACTTCACCCAACGGGCGGTACTCCACCCCATCCGGGCAGAGCTCAGCCACCAGGCGGTCAATATAATTCGTCACCTCAGCCACCGACTACTCGCCGCCTTCCAGACGCGCCACAATAGCGTCAATCTCCACGCGCAACTGAGCCTGACGAGCCACAATACCCTCAATACGAGAATTCAGCTCAACAATATCCACACGCTCACGGGTGTTCTCCGGCTCAACCCAGCTCGACACCGCCAGGTTCACCTCCTGCTCCAGCAGCTTCTCCACCGGAACCAGCGCCGAGAAATGCTCACGCTCCTCACGAGCCGCCAGCACCTCAAGAATTTTCTCGCGGTGCGCCTTACCCAGAATATTCTGGTTCGTGCCCTTATCAAAGAGCTGAGAAGCATCCACGAACAGCACCGAATGATCCTTACGCCTGCCCTTCTTCAACACCAGAATGCAGGTCGCAATGCTCGTACCGTAGAACAGGTTGGCGGGCAGCTGAATCACAGCATCCACCACGTTCTGCTTCAACAGGTACTCACGAATCTTACGTTCCGCACCGCCACGGTACAGCACACCCGGGAACTCAACAATAGCCGCCGTACCCGCCTCATCCAGCGACGCCAGCATATGCATCGTAAACGCCAGGTCAGCCTTCGACTTAGGCGCCAACACCGCCGCCGGGGCGTAACGGTCATCGTGAATCAGGGTCGGGTCATCATCGCCCTTCCACTTCGTCGAATACGGAGGGTTAGACACAATCGCACCGAACGGCTCCTCAAAATCGCCGCCCGCACCGCCACGGTGCTTCGGGTCAATCAGAGTATCACCGTGCGCAATGCTGAAATCATCCACCGGCACACCGTGCAGAATCATGTTCATACGGCACAGGTTATAGGTCGTCAGGTTAATCTCCTGACCCACAAAGCGCAGGCCGTCCGAGTTCTTACCCAGCTCACGCTTAACCTTCAACAGCAGCGAACCCGAACCACACGCCGGGTCATACACGGTACGAATCTGCTCGGCATCACGGCCATCCATGGCAATCTTCGCCAGCAGCTCCGAAACCTCCTGCGGAGTGTAGTACTCGCCGCCACTCTTACCCGCATTCGCCGCGTACATGCCCATCAGGTACTCGTAGGCGTCACCGAAAGCGTCATTCTCGCTATCCTCGTAGCCCTTCTCAAGGTTCATGCCCGCCACAGCATCCATGAGCTTGAGCAGGTTCTCGTGACGAGCCGCCGGGCTCACACCCAGTTTGTTGGAGTCCAGCACAAAGTCGTCGAAGAGGCCCTTCACGTTATTCTCAGACTCGGTGCCACGCGCAGACTCCTCAAACGCCTTGAACACATTCGCCAGGGTCTCGTTCAGGTTCTGATTATAAGGGGCGTTCTTGTACACATTCGAGAACAGCTGAGAGGGCAGCAGCAGGAAGCCGCGCTCCTCCACAAGCATGTGGCGAGTATCCTCGTCAAAAGCCTCATCGGGAATCTGCTCAAACGCCTGCTCCAGACCGTACTTCTTCTCCACAAAACGCACCTGGCTCTCAGAGAGGTAACGGTAGAAGAGCATGCCCAGCACGTACTGCTTAAAGTCCCAGCCGTCCACCGAACCGCGCAGGTCATTCGCAATACGCCAAATCGTGGAGTGCAGCTGCGCACGCTCGGCGTTACGGTTACGGTGCTCGTCAGTGGTGGCGGAAGAATCCGTAGACTGCGTCGTCATAGGGGCGGTCAACCTCTCATTAGTTATCGTTTCTCGTCGAAGAAACGCCGAAAGTTCGGGACCCGTGCGGTCCCGGTCATACACATGCGCCGGTGCCGGTTTAGAAGCCCTGCTCGGTGGAAGCATTCGTAGCTTCCACAAGCCGTTTCGTACCCGGCGGCGCGAACTATTTCAGTATACGGGTTACCAAGACCTCGTACTCGCCGGTTCGTCATCGCCGAGCCACTGGTTGTTTCGATAGGTTAGTGTCTTCGCGGCGGGTTTAAGACCCACGGCGAAGGCACTAACCTATCGAAGGGTCCCCGCCCCCTCCCCTATAAACGGCGAAAAGCCACATGTGTTTCGAGAAGCCACCAAAGAAGTGGCTTTTCGAA
>NZ_CALJRY010000094.1 GCF_937976295.1 uncultured Rothia sp.
GCACCGTGGAGACGTGCCAGAGCGGCCGAATGGACTTCACTGCTAATGAAGGGTCGGGGTTAAACTCGACCGGGGGTTCAAATCCCCCCGTCTCCGCCACAAAAAGCCCCGTACCAGCTGGTACGGGGCTTTTGCTTTACCCATTTCATTCAGGCACGAAGCCTAGAAAATCCTGGTCTAGAAGCTCTTGAAGTCCACGAGGCGCGCATCCGCACCATCAAGCAGAGCCCACTCCCCCGGCACCTCAAACACCGCAATAGAAGAGGGCGGGAAACCGTAGTACACATCCATCGACGCGTTCGGGTCAGAATCAGGGCTCATCAGGCGCTGAGCGGCATCCTGCACACCGGGCAGATGCGACACCACCATCAGAGAATGAACATTCTCCGAAACGCTGTTAATGCGCGCAATAATGCGGGACGCAGACACCTCATACAGACCCTCATCCAGATGAGCTGTAGGCGCCTTCGCCCCCAAAGCATCCGAAACCCACGTCGTCGTCTGGCGAGTACGCAAAGCCGCCGACGACATAATCTGCTCCGGAATATAACCGCAAGAAGCCAGCCAGGCACCAGCGGCAGCAGCCTGCTCATGGCCGCGCTTCGTCAGCGGACGATCAAAATCGTTCAGACCCCAATCAGCCTCCGCATGGCGCATAATAATCAGACGCTTGACCCCGCCGCGGTGCGAGCCAGATGCAGTGTTGGAAGAATTTTCAGCCATACCCCCATTCTATCTAGAGGGCGCCAGAACGTCCCGCACGTTGCCACCGCACACGCATACTGGCGACTGAGAGCGGGCACAAGTAAACCCCGGCGCACCGGCATCACGCCAGCACACCGGGGTGCACTCTACAGAAGCTACATTCTGCACATACTAAATCGAGTATTCCGGAGCAGCCCAGACAACAACCTCGGGGTGCTCAAAGAAGCGGTAACCCTGGCCGCGCACCGTACGCACGGTACCCGACAGGCGACCCAGCTTCGAACGCAGACGACGAATATGCACGTCAATCGTACGCTCATGCGGATGCTCGTCACCGGAGCTCCACAGTGCCTTCAGCAGCTCCTCACGACCCACGGTGCGGGAAGAATTCTCCACCAGGTGCGCCAGCAGCTCGAACTCCTTGAACGTCAGCATGAGCGGCTCACCATCCAGGAACACCTCGCGGCGTGCCAGGTCAATCAGCACACCCGAAGAGTGGCTATTCGTGGTCTCTGCCTCGCGGGCGGCATGCGCCTCCGGGTGCATGTACATTGCGGTCGGATCACCGAGCGCGTTACGCACCACCTCAAGGTCGCTACCCTCAGCATTCACCGGAGCCAACGCCACAGCGGCGTACGACTCCGACTCGGGAGCCAGATGGTGTGCATAAGTACGCAAATCCTGAACGATACGCACCAGGGAGGTGCCGTTCGCGGCAGCAAGCTCCTCGTTCAAACCCACATAGAGCACGAAGCCACGTGCCTCATTTTCCTGAGCCTGCTTATGGGCAGAGTCACCGGCTGAGAAAGTCATCGGACGCAACGTTGCGGCCTGCGTAGCGGGACGCTGAGGCTGCACGACCTGGCGCTTAGCGGCGCGGCCGCGCTGGGAGATGTGGACATATCCAGGTACAGCGCCTGACATGGTTCAACCTTCTCTCAAAGTCTGTGTACGGGATCCCAGTCGTACGTGGTGTGGGGTGCGCCGGAAGTGACGCCGAGTCAAACAGTCCCCAATACCTGTTCGAGTCTCAATCCTCTTACTTAATATTTCTCCTATTTGACGGATAAATCAAGCGGATTCGACATAGTGGATTC
>NZ_CALJRY010000095.1 GCF_937976295.1 uncultured Rothia sp.
AGATTCTCCAGGAGATTCTGGACTACCAGGATGAGCACGGCGTGAAGCCGCGTAAGTTCCTTTACCGTCAGGGCGAAATCTCCCTGTGGCAGGATGCAGGCCAGGGCGATGAGAGTAGCCAGACGTTGGCTCCCGGTGACGTTCTGATTCTTGACACGGACAGTGTTCCGTTCACGAATCAAGGCATTGCCGTGACTCAGCGTGAGTTGCCTTCTAAGAAGGACGAGCTGAAGACTGTGCCCTTCCTCGATGATGCCGAGCTCTACGTGGCCGAGCTCTACGTGTATGAGAAGTGCGCGGACCGTGAGGAACGCTTCAGGGAATATCTGGGTCTCTCACCCGAAGAGGTAGCGGAGCTGCTCGACGCTCAGGGCGCGGACGGTAAGAAGAAGAGGATTGCTTCTGAACTTACTACCGAGGCTGAGGATGGTCAGGAAGTTATCGCCTGGTACGCCGACGTGACCGACGACGAAGAGTCTGTTGAAGGTTCCGATATCGCTCAGGAATTGGTGCTGGCCGGTCCCGTTCTTTTGGACGACCACCAGAACGACGTTGCTGAGCGTACCCGCCAGCTTGCCGAGAACCTTGGCCTGGTACCGGAATTCTCGGAGGCCCTGGAACTGGCTGCAAAGTACCACGACGAGGGCAAGCGTGACCTGCGCTTCCAGCAGATGCTGGGTGCAGACCCGGATGCGGATGCGCTCGCAAAAAGCGGCCACCGTTCCGTGGCCGAGGCGTACCGCGCCCGTAGCCGTAGCGCTTTGCCGAGGGGCTGGCGTCACGAGCAGCTGTCTGCACTCATGGTTGCGGCCTCGCCTGAAAAGGTGGGGGAGCACCGCGACCTGGTGCTGCGCATCATTGGGTGCAGCCACGGTCACGGCCGGTTCTCCTTCGCCCACGATGCAGGCTTCCTGCTCAAGGAAGGCTACCTGCCCGAGGGAACGGACTACGAAGCGCTCAAGGAACAGGCAGCCCGACTTTTCAACGTCGGCTACTGGGACAACCTCATGGAGCAGACGAGCCGCACCTACGGCCCGTACGCTACAGCCTACCTTGAGGCCGTTGAACGCGCAGCAGACGCCCAGATTTCACGGGAGGGACACTAATGGCAACGCTAACTATTGCCGGTGACTACACCTCGGCACTGACCCATTTTGCCCTCTATGGGCTGTCCCTGATGGTTGAACAGAAACACCCCGGAACCGTCACTGTCGGTTGGTCTCAGGAAGGTCAGCCGCGCGCCCAGATGCATGCTGAAGGCGTGTCAGAAGAAGAAATTGCCGAGTGCGTGCACTCCTACATTTCTTCCCTGGCTGCTGAAGATAGCTGGGTGAACGTTGACCAGTCCTACGGCGCGGGTAAGGAAGCCGCTGTTTTCTCCCCGTTCTCACCGCGTTTTCGAGGAATCGATGCGGAGAAGTATCCGGACGATTGGGCATCTCATCAGAAGACCCGACAGGCTCATCTGGATGCGCTGATGGAACGTGACGACCTGCTGTCTCTGCTCTGGATTGCGGGTCTGGGCGAGTCTGCCTACTGGCGTTTTGAAGCCAAGGCGCCTCGCCCGGATCACGGTGCGTCCCGCTGGGAGATGAAGACCCGCAACAAGGGCCAGGAGTTCGTCAAGGACCGCCTGCGCCTGATGTGCGCGGACCTGGCCACCTGGGAACCTTCCGCAATGCTCAGCGGTATTACCGGGCAGACCCTGTACGACTCGCTGGACAAGAAGCCGGATTCCCGAACCGGAACCGGTTTCACCGTCCCGCAGCCGACGGACACCGCGCTCGCCTTCTGCGCGCTGGTGGGCGTTGCGAACTTCCCGGTGATTCACCAGGTCCACCGGATCGGTGTGACCCCCGGTGCGTACCCGTACAACGCTCTGCACCCGCGGCTCATGGTGCTTCCGGTATCCTCCGGAAGGGTTACGCCCGCCCGGTTGCGAACCGTCCTACGTAGCCACCCCTACCGCCGGGTGGTTGACGAGGTCGGTAAGGCGATGGAACGCGGATCTTTGGACGCTGACATTTTCGTGTCTGAGCTGGCGGATGAGAAGGCGATTCTTCGTGAGAAGGGCGTTCAGGCGTTTGTTGCTTTCCCCATTGTGAAGGTGGGTAGCGATTCGGCTCCTGAGCGTCAGGTTCTGAAGGGTAGCGCGATTCCGCTGGGCTAACCTAGCCGCTTATTGAAGCCGGCAAGTATGCCCGCAAAATGCAGGGGGAGGGGCCTTCCGGTCGTATTGCCGGAGGGCCCCTCCTTCTGTGTATCGTTCAGCGGATATTCGGTGGCTAGCTCTCTAGCGCACTAGCGTACCCGGGGGAGTACCCCTACGCTACCGCCACCGCTCCCTTGGCTGAGGTACCGTTTCGGGTCCACAGCAGGAGCGCTGCCACGCTGTTGATGATGTAGAAAATGTACTTGCCGACGTTCGCGAAGTTGCCCTGAGTCAGCGCCTTGATGCACTGCACGGTGTTGTACATGAACCAGAATTGCCACTGCATCGTGAGCTTGAGCGCGTTCAGAATGTTCGCTGACAGGGACAGACCGAATACTACGGTCGTGATCCAGAACAGGAATGAGGTCTGGCCGCCGTAGCCGATGTAGTTCGTGACCAGGGAGAACGCGAATGAACCCGCCACGATACCGCCAATGATCAGCTGGCCCTTCGTGCCGGTCGGCGGTTCTAGAGCCTTGCCGCGTTCGGAGTTCTGCCACCTACGAATCGCGAAGGTGTACACGATGAAGGTCACCGGGTAGGTGATGATTGCCGCCTTGTTGCCCAGAATGTAGT
>NZ_CALJRY010000096.1 GCF_937976295.1 uncultured Rothia sp.
ACCCGCTCCCTCGCCGCCGACGAATGCAAAGGCGGCCACGTGCGCGTCAACGACGCACCCGCCAAACCCTCCCAAAAACTCAAAAAAGGCGACATCGTGCGTGTGCGCTACCCCGGCTGGGAACGCGTCTTCAAAGTCGAAAAGCTCCTCGTCAAACGCGTAGGCGCCCCCATCGCCGTCACCTGCTACGAAGACCTCTCCGGCCCGCGCCCCGCCTACCTCTCCATGCCGCCGGTCGCCAAACGCGAACGAGGCAGCGGCCGCCCCACCAAGAAGGAACGCCGCGCCCTCGACGAACTACGCGGCCGAGGCGCCTAAAGCGCATCTCACGGAGTGCACCCCACTCCGCGCTCCGGCACCCGCGGCGGCGGCGGGGAGTAGCCTAGAGGGATGAGCACACAGAAGCACCAGAATACTGAACCCGGTAGCACCGAACCCGGCGATACTGCGCCCGCCGCGAACACCGCCGCGACCCCCAGCGCGAACACCGCCGAGCCTTCGCTGAACCGGCGCATCCTCGCCCTCGCTGTACCCGCCTTCGGCGCGCTCATCGCCGAACCCATCTTCGTGCTCACCGACTCCGCCCTCATCGGGCAGCTCGGCAAGGCGGAACTTGCGGGCATGAGTATCGCCGCCACAATCGTCACCACGGTCGTGGGCCTCATGAACTTCCTCGCCTACTCCGTCACGCCCGCCGTGGCGCGCGCCTTCGGTGAGAAGAACCTGCGCCGCGCCTGGCAGATTGGCGTGGACGGAGTGTGGGTCGCCTTCGGCCTCGGCATGCTCCTCATGATCGCCGGATACGCCTTCGCAGACCCGCTGCTGCGCGGCCTCGGCGCGACCGACGAAACCATCAGCTACGCCCTCGACTACCTGCACCACTCGCTCTGGGGCATCCCGCCGATGATGATTATCCTCGCGCAGGTCGGCACGCTCCGCGGACTGCAAGACACCGTCACCCCGCTCAAAGTCGCCACGGTCGGCACGCTCGTCAACATTGCGCTGAACTGGCTGCTCATCTACCCGGTCGGCTGGGGCGTCGCCGGTTCGGCGACCGGCACCTCCCTCACCCAGTGGGGTATGGCTGCCGCGCTCGGTACGGTCATGATGCGCGGCACCCGCGAGCACGCCGTCCGCTGGGCACCGGATACCGCCGGCATGCGTTCGGTGCTGTCCCTTGGCTCCTGGCTCATGCTGCGCACCCTGTCCATGCGCATCGCCTCCCTGCTGACCGTGTTCGTCGTGGCGCGATTCGGTACCGAACACACCGCCGCCTACCAGCTCGGCATGGGCGTGTTCAACCTCTTCCTCTACGCCCTGGACGCCCTCGCCATCGCCGCCCAGGCGCTCCTCGGCAAGGAGCTCGGCGAACGTGACCTGGCTGTAGAATCCGAGCGCGTGAAGGTGCGCCAACTGAAAAACCGGCTGCTGCGCATGAGCCTCATCTACGGCGTGATCACCGGCCTGATTTGCCCGCTCATCGGCTTCTTCGGCTCCTGGATTTTCACGCAGGACGCGCAGGTGGCGTTCCTCTTCACCATCGCCACCGTCATCATTGCCCTCGGCCAGCCCCTCGCCGCCTACGTATTCACCCTGGACGGCATCCTCATGGGCGCGCAGGACGTGAAATACCTGGCAATCGGCTGCTTCATCATGCTCGTCATGTACGTGCCCGTTATGCTCGGGCTGCACTGGGCTGTCGGCACCGGTGCCATGGATGCGCTGACCGGGTATTGCGGCTTGTGGGCGGCATATATTCTGTACTTCCAGGGAATCCGCGCGGTCATTTTCGGTCGCCGCGCCAGCTCGGATGTGTGGATGAAAGCCGGTGCCGAGTAGGGGGTAGGTACCGGCGCTCGCGCATATTTCCTGCGGGCGTAACTCGCCACATTTCGTACCGCCCGCACCCTCTGCGGGTGTAGCATGACAGGGTATTGAAACCCTTATACAAAGGATGAAACCGTGACCGTAACCCGCGAAGAAGCCCTCGAAATTTTCGCCCGCCGCCGCGCAACCCGCGCCTACGACCCCAACCGCCGCATCAGCGACGAAGACTTCGCCGCAATCCTCGAATTTGCGCGCCTGTCGCCCAGCTCCGTCGGCACCGAACCGTGGA
Source organism: uncultured Rothia sp. (assembly GCF_937976295.1). Lineage (GTDB taxonomy): Bacteria > Actinomycetota > Actinomycetes > Actinomycetales > Micrococcaceae > Rothia. The sequence goes on from NZ_CALJRY010000096.1 coordinate 2,117, forward strand.
AGTTCCTGGTCATCCAGGACCCCGAACTGCGCGAAAAGCTCAAGCCGATCTCCTGGGGCATGGCGGGCACACTCGACGACGCAAGCCACGTGGTCATTCTGCTGGCGAAGAAGGGCCTGCGCTACGACACCCCGTGGATGCGCCGCGTCCTCGAAGGCCGCAACCTCACCGAAGAGCAGATGGAAGCCGCACTCGAACGCTACGGCCACTTCCAGAAGAACGACATAAAGGTCCTGGAAAGCGACCGCACGCTCTTCGACTGGGCATCCAAGCAGACCTACATTGCCCTGGGCAACATGATGACCGGTGCCGCAATGCTCGGCATCGATTCCTGCCCCATTGAGGGTATGAACTACGATGCAGTGAACGAGCTGCTCGCCTCCGCAGGCCTATTCGACCCGGAGGAATACGGCGTGTCCGTTGCTGTGACCTTCGGTTACCGTGCCCGCGAGATTGCCCCGAAGAGCCGCCGCCCCATCGAGGATTTGGTGACCTGGGCGTAAGGTTCTGCCTGGTTTTTAGGCTCGGGCTGTTGAGCCTGGGTTATTGAGGCTCAGGTTTTCGGGCGGGGCGTGTGAGCTGGGTGTTCAACCTATGCGTTCAAGCCGCCGCCCGTGAAAACTAAATATAAAGAAATGCACCGCCTTTACACGGGCGGTGCATTTCTTTATATCTTTTACCGT
>NZ_CALJRY010000097.1 GCF_937976295.1 uncultured Rothia sp.
AGAGCAATAGTAGCTGTTCCGACAAGAAGCATCTCGAATACAACACTCGCAATCAAGCGTTCCTTATTCGTCGCAGGAAGAGTGTACGTAAGTTCTGTTAGCTCATCTGCTTTCAGGAATAGAATTCGCACAATTGTGTAAAACGCAGCAACCCAGAATATAGATGAAATACCCATACCTTCTAGCAATGGCGCTACCATTTCCGGGTTATTAAACGTTTGTCTAACAACACTGATACTCAGCAGAACATATCCTGCGTATAACGCTAAGACACCAAAAAATACGGCGTAACGAATTGGCCGATTTGCCAGAACTCCCCTTCCTAAAACACGGCGGCGCAGGAAAAGGAAATAAAAGTGAACGAGCTGATAAACCGCGCTGAACCTCATAGGTCCCCCTCGATTTCATCCACAGTTTTTCGGACCATCGCGTCGAGAGTTCCAAAGCGTTCTAGCAGAGCATCGGTAGCGTCGTCCTCGAGCACTACGCCGCGATGGAGGAAGGTAACACGGTCTGCGCACCTTTCTAGAAGCGTGAAGTCATGGCTACACAGCAGGATTCCGCATCCTTCATTGCGTAATGTACGCATATCGCGTTCAAAGGTGTAAATTGCATCGATGTCGATTCCGTTAAGCGTCTCATCAATGAGAGTGAGCGGTCGACGCAATAGCAACGCTGCAATGAGCTGAGTTTTCTTGCGCATACCGTGGGAGTAGTCTTCCATCAGATCGTGCTGTCGACCTGTCATCTGGTAACGCTTAAAGTACTCCGCTACAGCATTCTCATCCACTTTCTCCTTGTACAGAGAGTGGATAAAACGCAGATATTCCAGACCGGTCAAAAACTCCGGTAGATAGTCGTTGCTTGCCAGGTACATCAAGGAGGTGCGAGCAGCAAGGCTCTGGTGTTCATGACCGCTAATCTGAATATCGCCCTTCTTGGAGTGCAGAAGGTTACTTATCAGTTTCATGAGCGTGGATTTTCCAGAGCCGTTAGGTCCAATCAATCCATGAATTTCCCCGGAAGAAACTTGGAGCTGAACGTCGGTTAGGGCGGGTTTCCCAGCCCCGTACGCGTAGGTAATATCGTGCGCGTTGAGAAGCATATATGTCACACCCTTCATTGTGTGTTGACCAGAAATTATTCGGTGATTGGAAGTTGTTACGAAAGGGGCGGGCGGTCTCTTTTGGAGTCCCACCCCTTCCGTAGTTCTCAAATTCAGGGCATGGTCACCCTAAGTCGTTAGACGCATTCTACGAAAACACGGTTATAGCCCGCGCCCCATTCCCAGTTGCCAGTGAACCGGAACCTACCCTGCTGAAAGCACCAAATGGCCATAGCAGCAAAGAAAACAACCGACAGAACCAGCAGTACTGCCAGAAGGACAAGGAACCACCCGTCATAACGGATGATGAGCTTATTAGCCTCATTCTTGAGGCGGGCGGGAGCGCTCAATGCGCTTACTGCCATGCGATCAACCATGCTCGCATGGGCGGAACGTGAACAGTAGATACTGCCGACATTTTTACTCCTTCAGACTATGTTGTCTTCTAACACCAGTCTGGAAACAAATAAGTCCAGCCTGGTTTTATTTACACCAGGCTGGATCTTACATCGCTCCAGACTGGGGCTTATATCACGCCAGATTGGGGCTTACATTGCACCAGGCTGGAGCTTTGCACTCAAGTGTAATATGTTTACGCGTGCAATACTACCCTATTTGAGGAAATTCTTGAAAATTTTTCTCATTAACATTTATTGGGTAGATTCCTGAACGGTCAGGCTCAGATTATCTACTAAAAACACATCCACAAGCGGATTCATCAAGAGATTGATGACAGCATAATAAGCAAATACGGCAGGGAGTGATTCTGGTGCGGCAAGTTGAGCATGTTGCGGCAAATATATTGGTACGCGCTGAACCAAGCACCAAGGGGTCAGCTTTTGCTCAAGAGTACCGCAATATACAGGCCTAATCGACCATAGACACTGCAGCACTTACCGCCATCACTCAGAGAAGGGCGTTAAACGCTTGAGGGGCGGGGATTACTCCCCGCCCCTCAGGCGTTTGCGTTTTAAGATTTTGTGATCACGAGCCTCAGCTCGCAGGACCTAACCCGCGAGGGTTAGCCCATGAACACGCCGTTGCCGCGCTTCTCCAGCTGCTTCGGCGCGA
>NZ_CALJRY010000098.1 GCF_937976295.1 uncultured Rothia sp.
ATCTGGTTGGGGTGCCCAGGAGTTCCTGTCTGCGGGGCTGGTCAACATCACCCGCGCGATTGCGAAGGGCGGCAAGCTGAGCAAATCGGAGCAGGTTGAGGTCCCGCAGCCGAAGAAAAAGAAAACGTCGCATGCCGTCAGGGTGGGTCCTGGCGGCATTGATTTTTCCGGCATCAAGGCGATTCTAGGAGGGTAAATGGCTAAGGTCGGTATCCGTGTCTACCCCGATACATCACGGTTCCGTGGAGATTTGAAGCGGTCGCTGGACCGAATCGAGAAGTCGACCACGGCGAAGGTCACCGTGGTGCCGGTGCTGGACCGGAAGGCGATGGGCCGCCTCCAGCACGCGCTGAACGGGTTGACAGCTACCGTGTCAGTGGACGTGAACATCCAGAAGGCTCTGCATCAGCTGGATAACCTCTCTGCTGAGAAGGTTGCTAAGGTCTCTGCTGACGCTGATGTGGAGCAGGCACAGCGTGCACTGAAGAAGCTGGATGAGGCTCGGAAGTGCACGGTTAATGCTGATGCTGACACGGGTGCGGCGGCGGCGAAGCTGGGGGCGTTGGCTCGTCCTCGCGTGGCGGTGATTAGCCCGGTTATCAACTCGTCTGCGGCTGCTACGGCGGCATCTGCGTTGGCGGCGCTCTCTGGTGGGCGTGTTCTTAGTGACGCGGTTTCGAATGTGCGTGAATTCGCGTCGAATCTGGACCGTTTGACGCCTCGCATTGCGGCGACTGGTGCTGCCCTGGCATCTATGTCGTCTGTCGGTATTGTTGCGGCGCAGAATATTGCTGCGGTGGGTGCGTCGCTGGTTTCTATTGGACCGGCGGCGTTGGCTCTGCCTGGCATTATAAGCGGTTTTCTGGTGGGGGTGGCGTCTAGCGCGGACGGCCTGCAGAACATCCTCATTTACTTAGACCAACTGTCAGGTAAATTTGGCGGAATCCGTGACATGTTCGTGGATGCACGCGCTAACCACAATGAAGCTTTTTGGGGTGTTGCGAAGGCTGGGCTCGCGGAGCTATATACCTCTGGTATCGTGCCGTTTTTCGCCGAGTATCAGCGGCTAGGCGAGGTTTCAGGCGCTTTTTGGGGTAATTTCTTTCGCGGAATGTCTCAGGGCATTACCGCTAT
>NZ_CALJRY010000099.1 GCF_937976295.1 uncultured Rothia sp.
TTACACCAAACATCATTTCGAGTGATGCACCTTCGGCCGCTCGGACACACCACCAACAGTGGAAAACTATAGCACACCCCCACCAGGAGGGCAAGACCGGCAGGAGGACAAGAAAAACCGCGCACGGCAGCCGGGTGTCGCCCTCTTCACGGTCCCTTTCACCGCGCCCTTTTCGACACCCGACCCCGAAAGTCCCGGCACGTCTGCAGACCCCAACAGGTCCGCCTAATGACGGATATACCCATCTACAACCAGCATGACAGCACGCGTTGCATCCTCAGCATTGCGCTCCGCCTGATGCACTTCACGATCCATAGCAAGCATATAAATCGCGCCGAACATAGAGATCGCAATCGCACGAGGATTCTGAGCGGTATCAACCGTATAGCGGCGAGCCACAGCCTCCGTCATCTCCTCCAAATAATCCAGAAGATTCAGACGGTTATCACTCATCGCCTCGGTCCAACCATCCGCGCCCTTCCACGCCTCCGCAAGCCACATCCGAGTAAAACCCGGACGGTCCTCAAGGTACTGGAACGCGGCGCGAATAGCACTCCGCAACGCCTCACGCGGATCAGAATGAACCGACGCCGCGCGACGCGCATCGCTCAGCAGCAACTGCGTGCCGTACTGAACCAGCTGATCCACCATGGTCTTCTTAGAACCGAAGTTGTAATACACGGTTCCCTTAGAGACACCCGCCCGAGCAGCCACCTCTTCAACAGTGGCGTACTCAAGCCCCTTTTCGGTCATGATTTCCATAGCGGCGTTGAACAACTTCAACTGAGTTCTACCTGTACGGCCGGGACGACGACTTGAAGCTTCAGCGACTGGGCGCTGCAACATCAGCAGTCCTCCCTCCCTTTTTGCAGATATATCTCTATTTTATTAGACAGTTTTCCCCGGTGCGACCAAACATGGCGCGTTACACCGTAATCTCCGGTGCAAGCTTCTTCAGCGACCACGTACGATCACGACGCGTGCCAATGTAACCCAACATCAGACCAGCCAGACCCCACAGAGTCAACACCAGCATGATGCCCCACAGGCTCGACTCATTAATGCCATACGCCAAACGACGCGTACCCGCCACCGCATAACCCATCGGGAAGAAGTCATGCATCCAACGAATCGACTCAGGCAGAGTCTCATACGGCATCGTGCCGCCCGCAGTAATCAGCTGCAGAATCAGAATGACCAAAGCAACAAGCTTGCCCGGCGCACCCAAAATCACCGTCAAACCATGAATGAAACCGGTAAAGACCAAAGCCACATAGCAGAGGAACAGCCACACCAGCCACGGATGAGCCATCTCAAAGCCCAAACCGAACTTAATCGCGGCGAACATCAAAGTCGCCTGAGCAATACCCACCAGGCCAAACGGCATCCAGCTACCGAGCATCACACGAATCGACGGAGCATGCGAAGCCAACGCACGGTTATTCATCACGCGCAACGTCTGAACCAGCATCAAGCCGCCAATCCACAGCGCCAAACACATGAAGAACGGGCCCATGCCCTCACCGTAATTACGACCCGACGCCAACGACTCATGCGACAGAGCCACAGGGTTCGACATCGTATCAGCAACCTTCGCCTGATCAGTCGGCGCAAGGCTCGGAACCTGCTTAGCGCCCGAAGCCAGACCGCTCTCCAGCGACGACGTACCATCCTTCAACTCGGAAGCACCATCATTCAACTGAGTAGAACCATCAGCCAGCTTCGCCGTACCGTCAGAAAGCTGCGACGCACCATCCTTCAACTCGGAAGCGCCATCAGCCAACTTCTGCTGGCCCTCAACCGCAGACTGCTCCTTCTCCGCCAAAGTACCGCTACCATCCTTCAGCTCGGCGGTACCGCTCTTCAAAGAACCGGTACCCTCCTTCAGCTCAGAAGCACCACCCGACAGAGTCGCAGAACCACTCGCAAGGCTCGAAGCACCCGAAGCAATCTGAGAATTACCATCAGCCAAAGTCGCCGAACCCGACGCCAACGAAGACGCACCAGCATCCACACGAGCAGCACCCTCAGCCAGCGACGAAGCGCCCTTCGCCAGCGACGAAGCACCCGAATCCAGCGAATCCACGCCAGACACCAAAGTCTGAATCTTCGCCGCAGTCGACGACGAACCATCAGAAACACAATGGCTCGACTTCAACGCGCTCAGCTTCGACAGAGCATCAGCAGCGGCAGCATCACGAGTAGCCAGATGAGACTGCAGAGCCTTCTGATTCAGCTCAGCAACCTCATTCTTCGTCTCCTCAGAATCAACAGCAGCCACCAGCTGATCAGCCTGCTCCTGAGTCAACGTACCCGCCTCAACCAGCGGAGTCACCTGAGCACGCATCTTCTGCGCACTCGCAGACACCACAGTATTCGACAGATCACGACCAAAATCGCCACTACCGGCAGACGTATCCGTCTCATGCAGGCGCATGCACATCGCGTTCAACTCAGCCGGCAACTCACGAATACCCGCCTGGTCCATACCGGTACGCAACTGATGGATGCCAGACGCCAAATCATTAGCGCCCTTCGCAACCGAAGCCGAACCATCCTTCAAGCTCGCAGTACCCTCAGCCAGGGTCGCCGAACCATCCTTCAACTTCGCCGCACCATCAGAAGCAGATGCAGCAGCCGAAGCCAAAGTCGACGAACCATCCTTCAAACCCGAAGCACCATCAGCAAGCTTCGCGGCGCCAGAATCCAGCTTCGCAGCACCAGAGTCCAAAGTCGAAGCACCATCAGCAAGCTTCGCAGCGCCCTCCGCCAACTGCTTCTGACCATCCAACAACTGGGACTGACCATCAGCCAGGGAGGAAGTACCATCCTTCAGCTTCACGGCACCATCATTCACCGTGGCGGTGCCATCCTTCAGCTGAACAATCGCATCTGCCAGCTTCACCGTACCGGTATTCACCTTCGCCGCACCATCAGCAGCCTCACCCATCTTCGAATGAATAGTCGTGAAGCTAGCCAACAGCGAATTCGCCGTAGAATTACCGACCTTCTCCGCCACCGAATCACGCACCGCAGTGCCCGCCTTCGTGACAATACTCGTCAGCACATAGTTATTGGCATCATTCGTAATGACCTCAATACCCGCCGAACGCGGATCAATAGTGCCTGTCTTGCCGTCAGCATCAGGCTTGAACGAACCGGCACTCTGCAGATCACGGGAGAAATCCTTCGGAATCACCATCGCAAAGTCATAGGTGCCTTTCTCCACACCTTCAACAGCCTCAGCGCGGGTCTGCACCTGACGCCAATCAAACGTGCCAGCATCCAGAAGGTTCTTCTTCACATCAGCACCGGTGTTCACCTGCTTACCTTCAGAATCCGTCGCGCCCTCATCCTCAACTACCAGGGCGCCCACAATGCCATTCACATTGCCGTACGCATCCCAGTTACCATACAGGTACAGGGCGCCGTACAGCAGCGGAATGCAGGACATCGCAAGCAGCACCAGAACCGGCAGAACACCGCTGGTCAGGCGCTTCAGCTCAACGAGTGCAACACGCAGAACAGTCATTCTTACTCCTTCTCAGCGTTTTCGCCATGTTCGGGGGAATCATTAGAGGGTTCAATCTCGCCCTCAACCGGAGCCGGCACGTCTTCCTCGGGGGCATGACCGACCACAGCACGCGCACCATGCCAGGACTCCGAAATATGGGGCACAATCGCCACAACCGTGCGCGGGCGGTCCTCATCAGCGGCAAGCTCCTCCAGATATGGAAGCCACATGTACGTGTGGTTCAGGTGGCGGGAAGGAGTATCAAAAACCAGCAGGTCCGACGGGCTATGCTGAGCCAAAGCAGCCATCAGCTCCATATTCATCTCGCCGCTAATCTCATCCATCCACAGGCCGTCCAGATCCTCCAGACCGCGCTCAGCCAGCCAGCGGCTCGCACGGGAACGACCAAAAATCGGCAGGTTATAAGAAAGCATCTCCGACACGTAATCGTGCACGCGCATATGCTGCTCGGGAGCGGTCACATCAGGAGAGTCCACCACACTACTGAGAGCACGCAAACGCTTCATCGAAATACGGCGAGGCTCATCATCGCCCTTACTCCAGCTAATCGTGCCGCCGGACAGGGGAAGGCGACCAGTCAGCGCCAACGCAAGAGAGGTACGCTCCAGCTGGCTATCCCCCTGCACAATAATGACCTCACCCTCGCCCACTGAGAAGGTGGTGCGGTCAAAAAGCGGAGTGTGGCGCCCTTTTGCCCAAATATTATCAACGCTTAACACGGTTAAATCCCCTCAGAGAATGGATGGTTCGGGTGAGTTTCTGGGAGTCATCCGCGGGCACCGCGCGGGGTGTTGAACGTCAGGCGCGAGCAGGCGGAGGCTCCAATGCCTATATATCGTAGACCCGAATATGTGTGATGTAGTGGGCTTTTCTTGAAAAAGCAGGGGTCATTTTTGAAATTTTTGAAGTATTTTTCAAAGAAATGGGGTTTTTCGTACAAATAACGCGAAAAGCCACGCAATCCCTGCGCAGCTTTTCGCGTTATACAAACCATTTTTAGGGGGTGAAGCTTAGGGAGGTCAGGGGCGGCGCTCCTTAAAGAAATCCACCATCAGCTGCGCGCACTCATCAGCACGCACCCCCGCATACACCTCGGGAGCCGGAGCGACCCTGCCGTCACGCAGCACATCGTAACGACTGCCAGCAGCCCCCGTCTTCTCCTCCCAGGCGCCAAAAACCACCGTCGAAACGCGCGACGCCAGAATCGTGCCGGCACACATCAGGCACGGTTCAACCGTCACCACGAGCGTGCACCCGTCCAGGCGCCACTGACCACGATGCGCCGCCGCCTGACGAATCGCATTCACCTCCGCGTGGGCGCTGGGGTCATGCTCCCGCTCGCGGGTATTGCCCGCCGAACCAATAATGACGCCCTGCTCGTCCACCACCACGGCACCGATGGGGATCTCGCCACGCTCACCTGCGGCGGCACCCTCAGCGAGGGCGCGCGCCATCCACTCGCTGTGTTCGGGGCGAGCGGGAATATCGCTGAGCACAGCGGAAGAGCCGTCTGTGACCGTCAATTTTGAATATTCCGAATATGACATACAACCTCGTCAGGGGAATAAATAAACGTTAATGAGCGCGACTAGTGGGTGGCGGCCAAAGAGAAAGGATACACCGCAGAAGCACCCGCCAGCCGCAGCTCACGTGCCACAGCCGTAAACGCCCACCGCGAATCCACCACATCAGAAACCAACAGAACAGGGCACCGATGCTCCCGCACATAGTCCAGAACCTCTGCAGGCACCCGGTACGAGCGCAGCACATCCGCACAACGGAACGCGCTATTACCGCCAAAGAAACGCGGCTCCCCCACCAATGACACCCGGCCCAAATCCACCAGGCGACCCACCGACGCAAGCCCCCTACCCAGAGACTGAGCCAAACGGGGACGCACCGGCGAAGGCAGAGTCAACACCGCCACCGGACGACCCGCCTCAGCCCACTGCCAAGCAGCAAGCACCTTCACGCAGGCGCGACCCAGCTCGGCAGGAACCTCAGAATCAACCGGTTCACCCAGCTCATTCGTCGCCAGAAGCTCACGCAGACGAGTACCGTACCCCATATCGCTCAAACGCGCCAAAGCGTAACCGGGTTCAGCCTGCTCGTCCTTAGACAAACGACCGCGCGGCGCATCCGCACCCATCAGCTGATCCAGCCCGCCCGGCCACATACGGCGCGGCTGCAGGGGCACACCCACCGTATTGAAGCTGCTCTGCGCCGCCTGCTGCGCCTCAGTGGGGACTTCAACCGGGTACCAGGGGCCTGCACACACATCGCAACGACCGCACGCAACAGCGGAAGCGTCATCAAGCTGCTGAGCCAGGAAAAGCATACGGCACTGACTAGTGCGTTCATACTCGAGCATGGCGTTCTGCTCCGCCACACGCGCCTGCGCCACCGCCGCGTACCGTGCACTGTCGTACCGCCACGGCGAAGAGGTGCGATGCCAATAGTTGCCTTCCTTCATGACTGCGCCCTCAACGTCCAGTACCTTCAGTAGAAGCTCCAGGGTGGAGCGGCGCAACTGAACGCGCGCCTCCAACGCGGTAATACTCAGCCCCTCCGGAGACTGGGCGAGGGCATCCAAAACAGCCAGTGCCTGCTCCTCATCAGGCATGGAGGCGGTCGCAAAATACTCCCAAATGGCGCGGTCTTCACGACCGGGCAGGAGCAGAACATCAGCGTTGACGGCGCCTCGTCCGGCGCGGCCAATCTGCTGGTAATAGCTCACCGCAGACGACGGCGCGCCCAGGTGCACCACAAAACCCAAATCTGGCTTATCAAAACCCATGCCGAGGGCACTCGTCGCAACAAGAGCCTTCACACGGTTTTCCTTGAGCGCCTGCTCCGCAACCAGCCGCTCATCCGGGTCAGTTTTACCGGTGTAGGCGAGCACCTCGTAGCCGCTGGCACGCAGGGCATTTGCGGTATCTTCTGCCGCAGAGACAGTCAGCGTGTAGATAATGCCCGAACCGGGCAGGCTGTTCAGGTGCGTGAGCAGCCAGCCGATGCGCTGCGCCTCATCGGGCAGGGTCAGAACGCCCAGGCGCAGGGACTCGCGGGAAAGCGGACCGCGCAGTACATGCACGGGTGCGGCGGTATCGGTGCTGAGCTGCTCGGCAATATCGCGGCTCACCCGGTCATTCGCGGTCGCGGTGGTCGCCAGCACCGGCACGCCCGCCGGCAGAGATTTAATGAGCGAACCAATACGACGGTAATCGGGGCGAAAGTCATGACCCCAGTCAGAAATACAGTGCGCCTCATCAATAACGAGCAGACCCAGGCGCGGCAGCAGGTACGGTAGCCATTGCTCGCGGAACGTCGGGTTGTTGAGGCGTTCGGGGCCCACCAGGAGCACGTCGAGTTCGTCAGCTTCGAGGCGGGTACGGATCTCATCCCATTCGGTGACGTTCGCGGAGTTCACCATGGCGGCACGCACTCCCGCGCGGGATGCCGCCTCAACCTGATCACGCATGAGGGAGAGCAGCGGGGAGACAATAAGCGCCGGGCCCATACCGCGAGCACGCAGCAGCAGGGATGAAATGAAGTAGACCGCGGACTTACCCCAGCCGGTACGCTGCACGACGAGGGTGCGGGCGCGGTCGGCTACGAGGGCGCGAATCGCCTCGTACTGGCCGTCGTGGAACTCGGCATCAGCGATGCCGGTGAGGCGGCGCAACACGTCGCGGGCTTCAGCATGCAGGGAATCGTCATGCAGGGAGTCGGCGGGACTGGATGCTGGCTGCTGGGGGTTCATATTCTCTCCAACGGTGGGTGGGGGCGTTCGCTACGCCGCGACGCGCCGTGCTCTCTTCCCATCATGTCACACCCCGCATAATCTAGCCTGACGGACGGTCATTACATGGGGAGGTGTGCGAGCGCCGCGTCACCTTGCGCGGTTTTAGTTCCGCCGCTGCGGAGATTTACGCCTCGCTCACCCGTGCATCCGGCGTAAATGCCGGTAGAATTGTGCCAGTAATACACAGCCCCCGCATAGTTTTGCACAATGTTCACCATAGGTATGCTTTCTATGCTGGTGTTACTCCGCCGCCAATCCGTGCGTGCGGTCCACTCACAGTTCAGGATTTTTCATGACTTTTCTTGCCACCGCTTTGGCGCATCTTCCGGTTGCGCTCTTGGGTTTCGATCTTGAGCAGTTCCTGCTCGACACCGGCCCCTGGGTTCTGGTTGTTTCGGCAATTATCGTATTTATTGAGTCCGGCGTTCTTTTCCCGATTCTTCCGGGTGACTCCCTGATTTTTGCTTTGGGTATGTTGCATGAGCAGATGGGTCTGTCCCTGTGGGTTGCGTTCCCGGTCCTGGTGCTGGTTGCTATTGCTGGCGCTGAGGTTGGTTACCAGATCGGTGCCCGTTACGGCCGTAAGATCTTCAAGGATGACGCAAAGATTCTGAGCACCAAGAACCTGCACACTACCGAGGAGTTCTTCCAGAAGCGCGGTAGCTTGGCTCTGGTTCTGGGTCGTTTCGTGCCGATTGTTCGTACGTTTGTGTCTGTTGCGGCTGGTATTTCTTCGTACGACCGCAAGAAGTTCCACCTGTGGAACGTTGTTGGCGCGGTTACGTGGATCGGTTCGATTGGTCTGGCGGGTGTGCTGCTGGGCGGTATCCCGTTCGTGCATAACAACATTGAGTACATTGCTGTGATTATTGTGGTGGTTTCTGTGGTGCCGGTCTTTATCGAGTACCTGCGTGGCCGCTCGAAGGCGAAGCAGGAATCTGCTGAGTAATACGTGAGTCCCTCTCGGCCGCTGAGCCGGGGATGAGAAAGGGTGGAGATACCGTGTGGTATCCCCACCCTTTTCACGCTCCGAGTCTTTGGGCGGTAGCGGTGCCGCTTAGGTAAACATCCTAGTTGAGGCGGTACCCTTTCTCAGCGTGTTCAGAGGTATCTGAGTAGCCACGTGCACCATTCCGAGGGCTAGCCCCGGAACTCCTGACGTTGGTGTTCCTTTCTATGTTCCCCATCCCGCGCTACGGTGCGGGGGCCGAGGGGTGTTCCCCTCTGATGAGGTGCGTTCTCCATCCTCATCGTCAGCGAAAAGCTCTCGGAGTTCTGTCGGCACCTGACCGGCGGCCTGTCTCGTCTCAGACATCATCTGCTGGTGTTCTAGTGCACGTGCCCCGCTAACGATTTGTGTGTACGTCCTAATAGGAGCACGAGTCAGCAGCACAATCATCAGGAGGTAAAGAACGAGGGTAAAAACGCCGCTCGCGATACGCACCAGGCTGGACGCCGCAGCCGCTCTAGAGCTTAACCCCGAGAAATTATCCGCAAGAATAAGCACACTGCTAGCAGCCGCGAGAGCGCAGTAGATGATGGTAAGAATGCGCGCCCACTCGCGGCCATCCCAGATCTTCCAGAGAACAAAAATCGGGATGGCGGAGATGATGAGGGTAACCACCAAGGCAGAGAAGAGAACACTCACCACCATCTCAAAATCGATATACGACCGGCTTAGAATCGGCAGAAAGTTACTCAAGGGTCCCAGCACGATAATGGCGGCAGCACACAACATGACGTTGCGCATAGCCTTCGGGCGCTCCGGAATTATCCGCTCGGAGGCGGCAACGTTGTATCCAGCGGTCACCTCCCGGTAGTCGGTAGTAGCGTGCTCGGGGGTGCTGTCGCCGGGTGCGTTGCCCTCCGCCACGCTGTTATCTGCGGCGTTACCGGAAGCTACGTTGTTGGAGGTGCCAACGCCCTCTGCGGTGCTGTTTTTAGCCTCGTCGGAGGGTAGCAGCACGCTGTATTCGGGTACCGTGTACTCCGGGTCGTTCAACGGTTGTTTCGGGGTACGTTCTGACATCGTTGTTCCTTTCTTCTCTTCGCACCCCGTCCCGCGCGCTATAGCGCAGGGCGGGTGTAGAAGAGTCTCCCCATGAGGAGGGGCGTCCCACCCTAGTTGAGGCGGTAGCCT
>NZ_CALJRY010000100.1 GCF_937976295.1 uncultured Rothia sp.
ATTTGGGTCAGGAGCGTATCGCGAAGACCGCTGAGAATTTTGGTTACGGCCAGGAGTTGAAGATTCCTTTGACGGTTTCTAAGTCGTATTTCCCGTCGAATCTGACGCAGAGCCAGCTGGCTCAGGCGGCGATTGGTCAGTACGACGTGAAGACCACTCCGCTGCAGGTGGCGATGACTTCTGCGGCGATTGCAAATGGCGGCGTGCAGATGAAGCCGAACCTGATTCGTTCGGTGAAGACCAGCAACCTGAGCACTTTGCAGGAGTTCTCTCCTGAGAAGCTGCGTACGTCCACTAGCCCTGAAATTGCTAACCAGGTGAAGCAGTGGATGGTGAATGCGGTTGATAATGGTATTGCACGTAATGCTGGTGTCTCCGGTGTGAAGGTGGCGGGTAAGACCGGTACCGCGGAGACCACGGCGGGTTTGAATAATTCTTGGTTTACCGGTTTCGCGCCGGCTGATGATCCTCAGATTGCGATTGCTGTGGTTTATGAGGATATTGATGTGGCGACCGGTGCCCAGTTGGCAACCAGTACTAGTAAGCAACTCTTTGAGGCGGTGTTGAACAAGTGAGGCCTGCGGCTGATATCACCTTGGGCGGGCGTTACACCCTAACTGAACGTATCGCGATTGGCGGTATGGGCGAGGTGTGGAAAGCTCGCGACAAGGTGCTTGGGCGCATCGTTGCGGTCAAGATCCTCAAAGAGGAGTACACCGGTGACCCGGGCTTCTTGGAGCGTTTCCGCGCTGAAGCCCGCAATACGGCGCTGTTGAACCACCCCGGCGTAGCGAATGTTTTCGACTACGGCGAGGAGGACAACTCCGCGTACCTGGTGATGGAACTGGTGCCGGGTAACCCGCTCTCTAGCATCATTGAGCATGAGACTACTCTGCCGCCCGATCGTATTCTGAACTTCATTGCTCAGACCGCTCGTGCATTGGCTGCGGCTCATTCGCAGGGTCTGGTGCATCGTGACGTGAAGCCGGGTAACCTCATCATCACTCCGGATGATCGTGTGAAGGTGACCGATTTTGGTATTGCCCGTCTGGCTAATCAGGTGCCGTTGACGGCTACCGGCCAGGTGATGGGTACCGCCCAGTATTTGGCGCCGGAGCAGGCGACCGGTCAGGCGGCTACCGCGTCTTCGGATATGTACTCGTTGGGCATTATTGGTTATGAGTGTCTGGTGGGTCGTCGTCCGTTTACGGGTGAGTCGCAGATTGCGATTGCGTTGGCTCAGGTGAATGATCCGCCGCCGCCGCTTCCGGAGACCATTCCGGCTCCGGCTCGTGCGCTGATTATGTGCCTGTTGGCGAAGGACCCGGCTCAGCGTCCGAAGGATGCGACCGCTCTGGCGTCTGCTGTGGATGCGATTCGTCGCCGCGACCTGAAGGCTGCGGTGAAGGCTGTTCCTTCTCTGGCTCAGTTCTTGGCTGAGGAGAACGCTGACGATGCGACCGTTGCGATGACCGCGATGGATGTTGCGGCTGAGCCGATTAGTGCTTCTGCTGCTCCGCGTTTTGGTTCTGGTGGTCGTTTCTCGCCGGAGCCGACGACGGCGCCGATTCCTCGCACGAGTGAGCAGACGATGCGTCCGGTTTCAGGCCGTGTGAAGTCTACTCCTGCTCCTGCGGCGAAGCGTGGCCCGAACGTGTGGATGTGGGTTGCTCTGCTTCTGGCTATCGTTCTGATTGCTGGCGGTATTTGGACGGTTCTTTCCTCTAATAGTGGAGGTGCAACTGATCCGGTTCCGAGCACTTCGGCTTCTGCTGTTCCGACGAATACGGGTACTGTTTCTACGGTGGAGCCGACTGAGTCTGCTTCTGCCCATGCCACAAAGCAGAAGGTGACCGTCAACGCGATTAACTATGAGGGTCGTGAGCTGCAGGATGTGGTGAATGAGCTGAAGAACCTTGGTTTGTCCCCCAAGACTGAGGGTGTTGAGTCGACTCAGCCGGAGAACACGGTGATTTCGGTTTCTCCGACGGGTACTTTGGAGCAGGGTAATAGCGTGACTGTTCGCTATTCGACCGGTCCGAAGTCGGTGACTTTGCCGTCGAACCTTGAGGGTAAGAACGTTGATGAGGCATCGAAGGCTGTTGCCGCGCTGGGTGTGAATGTTTCTCTGCATTATGAGAATTCGGACACTGCGGCCCCCGGTACGGTGCTTCGTACTACCCCGTCATCTGGCACCAAGGTCACGGTTGGTAGTAATGTAGACATGTATGTGGCCTCTTCCAGTTCGGGTAGGGGTTCGAGTGCGAGCGCTTCTGCTACACCGTCTGCGTCGGCTTCTGCTTCCGCTTCTGCGTCGGCGCGTTAGCCCCTACGTTTTGATTTAGTTTTAGTCTTAGTGATCCAGGAGAACTTATGGACCTGTCGGTTCCCGACACGGTTGATAACCGTTACAAGGTACTCGAGGTAATCGGTACCGGTGCGATGGCAACCGTTTATGCTGCCGAGGATACTCGCCTCGGCCGCAAGGTTGCGCTTAAGATTCTGCGCCCGGAGCAGGCCCAGGACAATACGTTCCGTGCACGCTTTAAGCGTGAGGCGGAGGCTGTGGCGTCTCTGAACAATCCTGCGATTGTTGCTGTCTATGACACCGGTTCGTATAACCCCTCGCAGGATGGTGAGGAGTCTGCTTCTTCGGAAGAGGGCACCGCTATTCCTTATATCGTGATGGAGTACGTGGAGGGTCATACTCTACGTTCCATCCTGTCTCGTGGCGGCCACCTGCCGGTCCGTGATGCTTTGGGTTATTCCGAGCAGCTGCTGGGTGCTTTGCAGTACAGCCACTCGATGGGCATTATTCACCGCGACATTAAGCCGGCGAATATTATGGTGCTGGACCGCACCAGCGAGGACATCGCTAAGGGTCAACCCGGCCAGATTAAGGTCATGGATTTCGGTATTTCCCGTGCCATTGAGGAAGCTGGCGAGGCGCTGACCAAGGCTAACGTGGTGATGGGTAGTGCACGCTACATGTCTCCGGAGCAGGTCAGCGGCAAGGATGTTGACGCCCGTAGTGACCTGTACTCTGCTGCGTGCGTGATTTATGAGATGATTGCTGGTCGTTCTCCGTTTGACGCTGAGTCGAACGTTGATTTGGCGGCTAAACACCTCTCTGACACTCCTGAGCCTCCGAGCAAGTTCACCCCGCTTGAGGTTCCGGCGGGTCTGGATGCTGTGATTCTGAAGGGTCTGGCGAAGAACCCGGACGAGCGTTATCAGAGTGCTGCTGAGTTCGCTCAGGCTCTGGTGTCGGTTGTTCGCCCGGGTGAAGAGACCGTGGTTCAGGATGCAGCGATGACTACTGCGTTTGTACCTTCGGCGACTACCGCTTCCTTGGGTGAGGATTACGCTCCGTACACCACCTCGATTACTGAG
This sequence comes from uncultured Rothia sp., assembly GCF_937976295.1. GTDB lineage: Bacteria > Actinomycetota > Actinomycetes > Actinomycetales > Micrococcaceae > Rothia. The sequence goes on from NZ_CALJRY010000100.1 coordinate 3,394, forward strand.
GCTTCGGTGGAGGACGGCGGCCTCAACGGCTTCTTCGAGTACGAAGACGATGAGGAACTGTACGAGGATGAGGAGTACGTGGAGTACGATGAGTCTTCGCCGCGTAAGCGTGCGTGGGTTCGTTTCCTCGTGGGTACTCTGATTGCGGCTCTGCTGGTTTTCAGTGTCGGCTCGGTTCTGTACTACCAGAACAAGCTCAATGAGGTTCCGCAGGTTCCGGTTCCGGCTGTGGTGAATGTTTCCCGTGATGATGCCGAGAACCAGTTGCGTAACCTGGGCTTTGTGCTGGAGTACCGCACGGCTTACTCTGACAACATCAAGAAGGGCGACGTTATCAGCGTTGAGCCGGGTGTCGGTTCAAAGGTTAATAAGGGTTCGACTGTGACCGTGACTGTTTCTAGCGGTCCGGAGAAGGTCAAGTTGCCGGATAACCTGCAGGGGCAGAGTGAGGCGTATGTCCGTAACGCTCTGAAGGATCTGGGTCTGGTCGATGGCCGCGTCTCCACTGTGGAGAGCGCCTCTGTTCCTGCCGGTATGGTTGTGGAGCTTTCCCCGGAGAAGGGCTCGACCGATGATAAGGGTGTTCAGACCGTTGAGGCTGGTAGCACCGTGAACATCGTCCTGTCCTCCGGTAAGGTGAAGGTCCCCTCGCTGGTGGGTCTGACCAAGGATCAGGCGATTGCTGCTCTGACTGCTCAGGATGTTCTGCTGAACACCAACATTGAGACCGTTCAGACTAACGAGCGTCCTGCGGGCACTGTGATTTCGCAGAGCTCTGCGGCGGGTACTCTGGTGGCTCAGAACAGCACCGTGACGATTCGCGTGGCTGCTACTCCGACTCAGACGACCGCGCCGACTACTGCAGCTACTCAGCCTGCGGCTTCGACTGGCAACCAGAATTCTGCTGCGACCACTAACCAGCAGCGTTCTACCGCTACTCAGCCGACCGCGGCAGCTACTACTCAGCCGACCGCGGCAGCGAATAACCAGCAGCGTTCTACTGCTACGGCTACTCCGGCACCGGCTGCGTCCGCTACTGCGGGTACCCGTACGATTCAGGGTAATAACTCGAATGCCAATGCGAACAACGCTAATAACGCGAACGCTAATGCCCGCTAAGGGGTTCTAGCGGCTAGCAAAAGGGGCGGCGCTCCACACCAAACGGTGTGGGGTACCGCCCCTTTTTGTGTACCTGGGTTCTGTGTACCTGGGTTCTGTGTGCTTGGGTTTTGTGTACCTGGGTTCGGGTTGGGAAGTGTGCGGGTAGAGTTATCGCCTCCAGATTCCCTGTAGCGTGTCTGCTACGGGGCTTCTGGAGGCGATATAAGCCGCTGATGGTGTCTCAGGCTAAAGTTACTAAGCCATGAGGGGCGAGAGGCTCTTAGCGCGCTCTGCGGCTCCCTGCAGGCCGGTTTCTTCGAGCCAGTTGCCGAGCATGAGGTATCCGCTTTCGGTCAGGACCGATTCGGGGTGGAACTGCACGCCGTGCATGGGGGCTTCGCGGTGGCGCAGGCCCATAATGATGCCGTTGTCGGTGGTGGAGGTGGTTTCCAGGACCTCGGGCATGGTTTCGGGTACGACTGCCAGGGAGTGGTAGCGAGTCGCGGTGAAGGGGTTGGGTACCTCCTTGAACACGGAGACGTTCTCGTGCACGAGGCGGGAGGTCTTGCCGTGCATGAGTTCGGGGGCGTGGGTGACGGTGCCGCCGAATGCCTCCGCGATGGCCTGGTGGCCGAGGCAGACACCCAGCAGGGGCTTCTTTGCTTCGGCTGCCCAACGGATGGTGTCAATAATGACGCCTGCTTCTGCGGGGGCACCGGGGCCCGGGGAGACAAGCACACCGTCGTGTTCTTCGGCGAGCTTGATGACGGCGTCGAGGTCGTATTCGTCGTTACGGATGACGGTGGTTTCAGCGCCGAGCTGCTGGATGTAGCCGACGAGGGTGAAGACGAAGCTGTCGTAGTTGTCGATGACAAGGATGCGGGTCATGGCACGTCCTTAGCGCTAATGGTTGATGGTGACGTTCAGGTTGAAGGGGCCGTACTCTGCGAAGTGGGGGAAGACGAATTCCATGAGCAGGTAGACTACGGCGAGTATCAGCACAATGGCGATGATGATGCGAACCCACAGGGGGCCGGGGAGATGGCGGAAAATCCATGCGTACATCTGCTTTTCCTCTCAGATTTAGGATCCTGCTACGGATGCGGCAATTTCTGCGGGCGCTCCGGCTGCGGCGGGCCGCCAGGATTCGAAGCGGGCGTGGACAATGTATCGTTCGGTGTCGCCGTAGCGCGGGTGGCAGGTGGTGAGCGTCAGGAGGCGCTCGGTGGGTGCTACGCCGGGCTGTCCGGGGACGGGTTCGATGACTTCTACCTGGTCGGGCTGCACAATTTCATGGCTGTAGACGGTGTAGGTGTAGTAGCCGTCTTTGGTGCGCACGTAGATGTGGTCGCCTTCGGTGAGCAGGTCGATGTCGTTGAGGACTTTACCGCGGGTTTGGCGGTGGCCTGCGAGGGCGAAGTTGCCGACCTGACCGGGCATGGCGCTTCCTTCGTAGTGGCCGAGGCCGAGAGAGTCGAGCACATCGGAGCTGGTGCCCTGGGTGGCGGGGCGCTGGTAGTCTGCACCGAATTTGGGGATGTAGACGACGCCGAAGACTTCACCGTGGCCGGGTTCGCTCAGACCGGCGGGCGGGGTGTTGGGGTCCCAGTCGGGGAGGGGTTCGGCGGGGTTGGAGTCGAATTCCTGGACGAGGGTGCTGACGGCTTGGGATTGGGTGCGGTCGGCGTCAATGTTGGTCCACCAGAGCTGCCATGCGACAAAGAGCAGTAGCAGGAGACCGACGGTGATAAGGAGTTCGCCTGTAATCTGGATAATCCAGTGCAGCACGGTGCGGGGGCGGCGCTCTGCGGTGGGTGCCGTTCCTTGACTCATGCGTTCTCCTTTGTCCTTGGGTTGGGTATGTTCTTGGGCGCCGGGTGGCGTTCCGTATCTTTCAACGCACGGAGAAGGTGAAATCATCCCGTAAGTCTGCAAAGATAGGTGTGAACATATATTTTTAGGTTACCCATACAACAATAAGCGGAGGAAGTATGTCGACCAACTCGGCTAAGGCGTCGTCCAAGAAGAAGTCTCAGAAGTCTGCTAAGTCTGAGGTGGAGGATGCGAGCGAGCTGCGTCTGCGTGAGATTGCTCGTGAGATGGAGAGCGGCACGCAGCTGAAGGAGCAGACTCCGTTGTGGTACCGCGTGATTATGTTCTCGCTGTTGGCGGTGGGCATTCTGTGGATTATTGTTTTCTACATTACGCAGGGCCTGTTCCCGATTCCTGATTTTGGTATGTGGAATGTGAGTGTTGGTGTGGGCGCCATGATGGTGAGCATGCTGATGATGACTCGCTGGCGCTAGAGTTTTAGGCGCTAAGACTTAGGCGTTAGAGCTTGTAGAGAGGCGGCCGTCCCGTGTAGGGCGGTCGCAGATCGGAAG
>NZ_CALJRY010000101.1 GCF_937976295.1 uncultured Rothia sp.
TGCAGCTCAAAAAAGCCCTGCTGCTCCAGCTGGTCTGTGAGGCGAGCCGATAGGGTGGCTAGTCCAAGTCGCATGGTGTGCTTGTCGGATTCCAAATTGATCCTGCCCTGTATCGGGTGATATACGCCGGCGGCATCCACCCACCCCATGAAGAGAGTTCCCGGAGTTGCGGGAAGAACCACGTGCGGACCGGTCCTCTTGGCTCGAAATTGGGCTCGCAGGGCTTCCCAGTGTTTCCGATCCTCTGCATTGTACGCCATGCGCTCAGGGGTGAGCGTCTTCTGCTTACGGCCTGCCATGACAGGCTCCCTTCTGTACTTGACCGTGTTGTTTACGGGCTCCTCGAGATACACATAAGGCCCTTCACTGCATCTAATCATTGACACAGGAAGGGCGCTTACGTATCACATACACACATCCATCTCGGACTAAGAAGCCCTATTGATATTAAATATATACTAAATCGCCGTCAAATCCAAGCAAATACGGGAAATTTCTAAAATTTTTTCCTCAGAAATGAGGCGGCTAGGACGAACCCCAACATCCGGCATCAAATACGCCTCCACTCCCCCACCCAACTCATCCCTACCCAGCCGAAAAACCCGCCTCGAAACCCCCAACACCTCGCACGCCTGCTCATACGTGTACACCCGCTGAGGCCGCTGATCCTCACCCCGCAACCGCTCAGCATCCACAACCTGCAACGCACGATCCACTGCCTCATCCCCCTCACCCCACAACGCAGCAAACGACTGCACCGCACCCCACACAAACAACGGCACCGCCTCATCCCCCAACAAACCAGCAACCCGAAAGGACACACCAAAATGCGCCCGCAACCGCTCCCACGCCTGCACAGAACACCCCAACATCCCCCGCGCACGCTCAGCCGAAATATAGACCGGCACCCCTGCAGGAATAATCTTGTGCGGCTGCTCCCCCAACTGCTTATACAGTACATTCTTAGTGCGCCGAGTCGCCGCCTGAGTGTTCAGCTGCGCTCGCTCTTGTTCAAGGGCCTGCTGGTATGCTGCCCAGGTGCTCCGGTAGGTCTCTGCGAGCGCGTCGGGGGTTTCTGCCGTCATGCGGGCGAGGTCTTCGATGTCTGGAACTCCGAAGAAGGTGCACCAGTGGTAGTAGGGGACGGTGCGTTCACGCAGGCCCGTTGAGGTGACGTGCGCTATGGGGGTACTGGTGCGGATCATAGCCCAGAAGTCCTTGGTGGATACCTGCAGGGGTACGCCTGCAGGTGCGAGGTATTCCAGGAATGCGCAGAACTCGGTGAAGGCGGCTTGGTTGGTGCTTCGGGGGTTCTGGCGGGGGTGCTTCAGGAAGTAGCCGGCGGCGCGGGCGTAGGCGCTGGTGTCTCCTAGCAGGGGCATGGTTGCTCCTTTCTGCTTTGCGGTCGGGGGGGGTAGCGGAAAAGGTGGGTGGAAGGGTGCATCCTTCCACCCACCTTGTGTGGCGGTTGGGCTCTGTGTTGAGGTTTAGAGGCCTTCGGTCTTGAGGTGGCGCTGGTGCCATTCGAGCATCTCGGGCAACAACAGTGCCGGTTCTTCCGACTGACCAATAGATTCAGGGATATTGTGGCCTACTACGAACCAGTCATCAGGCTTGGAGGCAACGTACTTCTCCCACTCAGAGAGAGTCCAGATGCCCAGGCGCTCTTCATCCCACTCAACGAAGGCCCAATCGTTGGGGATCATCTCAGGATCTTCCGCGGTGTCCTCGGGGTTGGCCTTGTGTACGAGGTTGCGCCAGTTGCGCTTGGTCATCACAAGCGAGTTGGCGCCGTCTTCGAAGAACTCGTCACGGTCGGAAATGTAAGAGTTGCTACGCAGACGCTCCCAGAACTGATCAAGGGTGATGATGCCCTTCTCCAGCAGCAGGCACAAGAACTCCACGCGATCACGGCGCGGCGCGAAACCGCCAATAGGCATGTTCGGGCCCAGCGGGAAAAGGAAGCCGCCACGGTAATCATCAAGGTTCACCGTATCCCAGTCGAAGCCGTTGCCGTCGCCATCCTCGCGCGGATCGAGTAGCCACATGCCGGTGGGTTCGTAGATTTCGACGAGCATCCGTGCCGACCCTTCCTTACCGCCGCGGGTGTAGGCCTTCAGCAGGTGCTCACGAACGTACTTCTCCTGCACCTTGGTCAGCGAGTAGCCGCCGCTACGGCGGCGCTTGATGCCCAGAGCCTTGCCCTCGGTACCCGCCTTCAGTGCGATCCGGTTGTAGCTTGCCGCTGCAGCGATCATTTCATCACTCAGAGGCACCACCGGGACCAGGTTGGTTAGGGTCTCGAAGGGGGTTACAAGGTTGGTAGCGCGCAGCTCGGCCTCATAGTGTGCAGGGCGGTTCTGGTACTCGTCTGCTACGAACTCGAGCTTTTCCTCAAGGCTCAAAGTGGCGTTGTTCTCACGGTACCACTGTGCGTTCTCCTCGTCTCCAGCTTCTTCTGCCCATTCAAGCAGCTGCTGCAGCAAAGAATCCACGTTGTACAAATCCTTGTAGATGCGATCGGAGAACTTCTGACGCTCATCATTGATGGCTTCACGTTCCTCAATCATGCGCAGATTAGCCTCGTGCTGGGACTCGACCTTGTGCTGCTCTTCCGGAGTTAGCGAATCCCACCATGCCTGCTCTTCTGCCTGGTTCAGCTCATCCTCATCAGGGGCGGCCTGCTGGGGTACGCGCAGCGCGCCGGGGGTGTCGAACTGGCCGGTGCCGGCTGCTTCGACGGTGATAGCGCCGTGGCGCTGCTCGCGCAGGGGGTGATCAGAGTTCAGCCATGCGCGCGCCTCACCGATAGTGATCGGCTGGCTGAGGCGGTAGAGGCGGACTTCCTGATTCAGGCTGTAAAGGGAGGCACGCAGCTCGTCGTACTTTTCTCGTGCGGATTCCTCATCCAGGAAGGCGTACACAAAATCGCCGGGCTCCTGCCAGTAGGGGGCATCCTTGCGGGGGTCTCCCCAGGTCAGTACCTTACCGTCCTTGCGCTTGTAGTGCGGGCGGCCTACCGGCGGGTCGTTGAGCTTCTTCTTACCGTAGTTAGCGTGGACCAGGTAGCCGTAGCAGCCGGGTTCATCGTCAAGCTCGGCATCCAGGGCAATATGGTCACCTGCGGAGGGGTTTTCTACTGCCCAGTGCTGCTCGTCATTGAAGTATTCGATCTCTTCGTCAGTCATGCTTTCGAAGAGGGAAGCGTCGAAGACCATGCGCGGGTCGGTGAAACTGCGGCCCGGCGCCTCCTTTTCGAAGGCATTCTCGATGAAGAAAGGCAGGCCTGCAGGGATTCCTTCGCGTCGCCACTGCAGCGGGTGTGCGGACAGATCCTTCACCCAGGGGGTTTCCCCGGTGACGCCGGGCGCGCGCTGTGCCATCAGTTCAGTGGAAAGATCCTTACCGTCTGCGGTGACGCGGTAGTGGTTCTCCAGGGACTCGTAGCTGTAGCGCTTGCGTGCTAGGCGGTCTTCTCGGTACTGACGCTGGTATTCCTTGTTGCGGATTTCGGTTTCGGGGGTAGACATTGTGGATCCTTCCGGTCGTGTCGTGTTGTTCATCTGCCTCAACCATAGCGGATGAATTTTGGGCCATAGCGTGCTTTAGGGCTGTTTTTCGCGGCGGTAGGGGGTCGGTTTCCTTGATTTTCCGGGGATTCCGACCCCCTCTTTATGTTCCGCTATGTCCCAAATGCAAATGTTGGTTATTTTTCGACGTCAGCCATAGCGTCGAACTGGTCCGTGCTAACGATAGCCACTACTTCCTTCCTCGGACCCTTGCAGACCATAACCATGCCCTCCTTATTCGGATGCCTATATGCCTTCAAGCCACCAGTTAGCACACCGTCCTTAGTGAACTTCATGGATACCCAACTCTTACGGCCTCCTGCCTGGGTAGTGACAACGCGGTACGAATATCCCTTGAAGGGGTTATCCGGTTCGTTAAGCTGACGCACCGGATTTACCCTAGCGCTATAGAACAAGCCGCCGCGCTTTTGCAGCACCTCCATGTTGGTATTAGTGCGCTTAATCTTCTCCTCCCTGCGGGAAACAACCACGGGGCTGTCGCCCATATACGAAGCACGACGCTTCTCACGCGCCATATTTCGCTCAACACGATCTCGGCCACCGCCACGGTTGCGCTTCTCGCTGCGGGACTTCGGCTGCAGACGCTCGGGCTCATTAGCCATGATTTCCCGAGATTCCTTCTCCACCTTGTCACGGTCACGCTTAGTCGTCACACCGAACTGCTCCTTGGCGTAGGTGTTAATGCCCTGAGTGCGCGCCTTAACTGCCATCTCAAGCAGGGTGCTATCCAACGAGTTCATCGTCTGAGCGATATTGTCCTTAGCACCTGCAATGCTATTGAAACTCGTGCGAGCGCCATGTTCCTCCACGAACTGCTCCGTGGCATTGTTGTGCCTGTGGCCGCGGTGCTTCCGGTTGATCTTTTCCTGGAAGGCATTCAGACGGGAGAACATTTCGGTCTCTTTTGCGTCCCCTGCGTCCGACAGAAGCTTCTGGGTGCGGGTGAACTCAGCCTTGATCTCTTCGAGCTCTTCAGCGCTGAGATTATTCACCTTGGCATAGTGGTCCCAGTCGCTCTTGCGCAAACGGATGCCCTTATGCAGGGCCATCCACGGCTCTCGAGTCAGCGGGCGACTCTCGTACACCGCGCCAACGTTAAAGTAGCTGTCCTGCGTGGATGAGTTCGGGATGAGAATACCGAGAGTCTTGCCCTCCTGCTTGACGACGTATTCGACGGTGTAGGAGGAAGATCCCTTAGTTTTTTGGACGATGCGGGCTTCGATGTCGAGGTGGACGCGCTCGCCGGTGGGGGTTTCGATGCGGACTTCTCGGGTGATGGTTAGCTCTCGCCAGGCGTCAGAGGAATCTGAGTGGTGGAGCTTGTCGCCAAAGTTTTTGAGGATGACTTCGCCTTCGGGGCATGCGCGGTCCCAGTGGCGGATGTCTACTTGTGCTAGTTCTTCCTCGCTGTAGGCGGCTTCGCTGAAGATGCCGCGCTCTAGTGCGTTCTCGTTGCGGTCATTGGCGATCTTGGAGGCCAGCTTGGCCTGGTCCCAGCGGTGCGCGCCATCAACGGCCTGCTTTTCCAGCATGTCCAGGTCTCGTTGGTGGTGGTTTGTGAGGATTTCACGTAGCTTTTCGTTTTCGATGTTCAGGCCGCGTTCCAGCGTTGCTGTGCGCTTTGCGATGGCGCGCTGCAGAAACTCCTCTCGTGCCTTCGGGGATGCGTAGAACTCTCGCTGCGCGGTCATATAGTTCAGGAATTGCTCTTCGAGCATTCGGCGGGTTTCTGCAGAGACTTTACCGGTCTTCTTTGCCTCGGCCTTGGCTAAGGCGACGGCCGCTGCGTACTTTATTTGGGCCTTGAGAAAGATCGGCGCGTAGTGGCTAAAACACCGTGGGCCGGGCTTCCAGTCGCACATGATGGAACGCTCCTCACTAAATATTTACAGTTGGGACATTGACACTATTTATTATATTCTTCCCTTGCAAAAAAAGGCATTTCTAAACCATTTATGTACGCATAAGCGCGCTACCGCCCCGGTAGATGGGGTGCTTGTATAGCCAGGCGGCGAGCGCGGGGTATAGGTGAAGGTGTGGGTCTTGGCTGATGAGTTCGGTGGCGTCGTGGCGTGCTTTGCGGATGAGTGGGGTGTTGTTGAGGGTGAGTAGTTTGAGGCCGTTGTTGCCGGCTTGGCGGGTTCCGATGATTTGTCCTTCGCCGCGGGTTTGCAGGTCAATTTCTGCGATGCGGGTTCCGTCGAGGGTTGAGGCGATGGCCTGCAGGCGGGTTTGCGAGGTGGTGTCGGTTTCGGGGTTGGCGTAGGTGATCAGGTAGCAGTAGCCGTGGTGTCCACCGCGGCCTACGCGGCCTCGGAGCTGGTGTAGCTGGGCTGCTCCGAAGCGTTCGGCGTTCATGATTGCCATGACGGTAGCGTTCGGGACGTTCACGCCAACCTCAATGACGGTGGTGGAGATGAGCACGTGGGTCTTATTGGCTGCGAAATCGTCCATGATTGCCTGCTTCTCTTCGCTGCTCATCTTTCCGTGGAGCACGCTGTAGGTCAGTGTTGGGCACTGCCGGGTGAGTTTCTGGGCGATTTCCCATACGGTGTACGGGGTGGTGGAGGCGGTGTTCGGGTCAGTTTCGGGGTTCGGGTCTCCTGGATCAATCTTTGCCCCGACGATGAAGGCTTGGTGCCCCTGCGATGCTTCGTAGGCGATGTGGGCCCACATGCGCTGGTACTGGTCAGGGGTAGCCTGCGGTGAGATGACGTGCGTCTTGATCGGCTGACGGCCTGCAGGTAGACCGGGTAGCTTGATGATTTTCAAATCGCCGTAGGTGGTCATGGCGACAGATCGGGGAATGGGTGTTGCGGTCATGTTCAGGGTGTGCGGGCGGGTCGGTAACTTGTTGAAGGTATCTCGCTGAGCGACGCCAAAGCGATGCTGTTCATCAATCACCACCACAGCGAGGTTTGGCCACTTGATGCGTCGGGAGAACAGGGCATGAGTGCCAATCACGATGGACGGAACACCTGATTTGATGTGCTCTCGGATGGCGCGCGCTTGCTCCGGATCGGTAGATCCGGTGAGCAAATGAATCGTGAGGCTCGACGGCAGGCTCTTACGGAAGGATTCGTAGTGCTGCTCGGCTAGAACCTCCGTAGGTGCAATCAGAGCAGAGGTGTACCCATTGTGGGCAGCATGCAGCAACGCAAACGCCGCCACCGTCGTTTTACCGGCTCCCACATCACCCAGAAGCAGCGCGTTCAACGGGTGCGGGTTAGACTGCCCCGCCAGAATCTCAGAGACAGCAGCCTTCTGCCCATCAGTGAGACTGTACGGCAGCGAGCGGGCATACTCATCAAGAATCCCACCTGCAGTTTTGGTCAGCGGGTAAGCGCTGGTAGCAGCATTGCGGTGCCGCGTTTGCGCCAAAGTGAGCTGCATAGCAAACGCTTCATCATAGGTAAGTCGGGTGCGCGCGGCGGCAGCCTGCTCTTGCGTGGCAGGCAAATGAATTTTCTGATGAGCCTCACCCAGCGACATTAGGTGATGGCGAGCGCGCAAGTACTGCGGAAGGTAGTCAGGCTCGGGGCTGAGGGTAGGAATCAGGCGGGCTACTGCTGCTGCGATGGTGGCGGCAGGTACCTTCTTGGTGGCCGGGTAGGTGGCGGTGACCGGCTGCAGCAAAAGCAACGGTGCCTTCTCGTAGATCGGCTTGTCGATGGTGTACCCGCTTCCGGAGAATCCGGTGGTGAGGGTTCCTGAGATGAGCAGGCGCTCGCCGGCGGTGATGTCTTTGGACGCCTCAAAGCCGTTGAAGAAGGTGATGGTGACGGGCGCGTGCCCGGGGCTGTGTCCGTCGTCGGTGGTGCCGGTGACTAGAAGCATTCTCCGTCCGGTGCGGGTGGCTTTCAGGCGCTTTGAGGTGACCGTGACGTAGCAGGTAATCGGCTGGTTCAGGTGGTGGGGTGCGGGGTTTATGAGCGGGCCGTTAGTGGTGTAGCGGCGCGGGTAGTAGTCTCTTAGGTCTGCCAGGGTGTGCAATCCAAGGTGGGATTCCATGGCGGATGCCGTCTCTTCGGGCAGACAGGCCCATAGCGGGGTGTCGCCGCTGCGTAGCTGGTGCGGGCGTAGAACGTCGTTGAAGGGGTCGGTGAGCAGGGTGGGAAGAGTCATGAACGCTTACGAAAGAAGAAGGGGTAGTGGGTTAAACGATGGAGCCGGCTCCCTGGAGCTCCCCCTATCCGGGGGATCTGTCCGGGAGCCGGCTATACGCTCACGCAAAGTGAGGTTAGGAGTGCGCAGAAGTGGCACGGTGCGGTATCTGCTCTTTGATCCAGGCAACCGCCTGATCCACCTGCTGAACAGAAACCACCTCAGCATCAGGAGAGCCAAGCGCAACATTCCACGCAGCCTTCGCCGCCTGAACCGCCTCCGCGGCAGGTAATCCTAGACCCTGAGCGCCAGCAACAATGGCGCTCTTAGCCTGGTTCGAGGTGTACTCAGTCGGTGCGCTCGCAACCGGTGCCGGCGCGCTTTCTTGATGCAAAAACGCCTGGTTCGCAGGCACAGAGACAGGCGCAGGGGCAGGATCCACGCTCATCTGCTGCTGACCGACGATCTGCGTCTGATCCTGATGATCCTGAACCGTAGCGGGTGCTTCGGGTGCAGGCTCTTGCATCTGAGGCTCAGGAACCGTAACCGGCGCCGTGACAGCCGGGGCGACGGCTTCGGTCGGTGCGCTCGCTTCTGCGTTGCTGCTTCCCGGTGCCTGGCTGTTGTGGTGAATGGCGAGCGCCTCGGGGGCGGTGACGGAGGCGTCGCCGGGGTCGTCGTTGAGGTCGCCCATCATGACGATTTTGGCATCGGGGTCTTGGCGTTGGAGCGACTCTTTGAGACGGCGCACCTGATAGCCGGCACGTTCACGAACGGGGCTTTGTGCGCCACGTGAAGGCCAGTGATCGACGATGAAGTTAAACTTTTCACCGCCCAAACGTCCTGAAACGGTGAGAAAACCGCGAGTGATGTAGGTGGTGTCGCCAATGAGTTCCCCATTTTTGTTGGAATGAGGTTGAATCTTTCCGTCAGCGTCCCAGTAGAATCCTAAATCAACATCCGGTTGCAGCGAATCGCGATACACGAAAGGCACGAGCATAGCCGATTCTAGGTGGAAAGCTTTGGGATTGTAGAGCAAAGCCACGTCGATGCCGCGACGGTCGGGACCTTCAAAATGCACAGCTTTGTATCCTCGTTTAGATAAAGAGGGTTGTTGGAGCAAGTCGTCGAGAACGTGACGATTTTCCACCTCGCTCAGTCCCACCACAGCAGCACCTGCAGGGTTTTTGGTGTTTTCCACCTCAGTGCCCAACTCACTGATGACTTGCGACATGTTGTGGAGTTTGGCTTGATACTTCTGTTCCGTCCACTTGTAAGAACCTGTGGGAAGGAATTCATAATCGTTTTGACCGGAATCGTGGGTA
>NZ_CALJRY010000102.1 GCF_937976295.1 uncultured Rothia sp.
GCAGATACAGCAAGGAGGCGAGGGACCCCTCCCCCGCCTCCTTGCTGCACGCGGTTTTACGGCAAGCTATACGCTCGGCTTAGCCGGCAATCTCAACCACGACCGGCGTGTGGTCACTTGCGCCTTCACCGGCGCGCTCGACCTTATCGATCCAGGCGCGCTCCACGCGTGCGGCGAGCGCGGGCGAGAACAGCTGGAAGTCAATGCGCATACCCTCATCCTTGGTGAAGCGGCCCGCCTGGTAGTCCCAGTAGGTGTACTCACCCGGGGTGTGCGGGCGTACTACGTCCACCATGCCCTCTTCGAGCAGGGCGGCGAAGGCGCGGCGCTCAGGCTCGGAAACATGAGTCATTTCGTTACGCAGGAAGTAGTCAATATCCCACACGTCGGTGTCTTCGGGGGCAACGTTCCAGTCACCGACCAGCGCGAGCTGCGACTGCGGGTTGGCAGCCAGCTCATTGTGCACGTTCTGGCGCAGCGCCTCCATCCAGCGGAGCTTGTAGTCCATGTGCGGATCGGTCAGGCCGCGGCCATTGGGCACGTAGAGGCTCCAGACGCGCACGCCGCCGCAGGTCGCACCGATAGCGCGCGCCTCCAGCACCTCGGGCTCACCGGGCTTGCCGAAGTGCGGCTGGTTGTCGAAGCCACGTTGCACGTCTTCAAGACCGACTCGGGAGGCGATTGCCGCGCCATTCCACTGATTCAGGCCAAAGTGCGCAACCTCGTAGCCCATGAATTCGAAGAGGTCGAAGGGGAAGGTTTCGTCTTTGGTTTTGGTTTCTTGCAGGGCGAGCACGTCAACGTCGTGTTCGTCGAGCCAGTCTTCGACGCGGTTTTCGCGGGCGCGGATTGAGTTGATGTTCCAGGTGGCAATCTTCATGCCTTCTAGCTTAGCGGGTATCGCGTTCCCGCCTTATAAGAGCGCCCCGATGTAGCACACTGCCCGCCTGCGCAACCCATTGGGTCGCACCGGCGGGCGGTGAATATATGCGCTGGTCAGCACTGAATCTAATCAGCACTGCATCTAGCCGGTATTACTCCTAGTCAACGGCCTCCTAGTCAACGACGGGAGTGCCCACAACCTTCAGACCCTTATCGCTGTACGCCTTGAGCATGTACAGGGCGTCGGAGAAGTACAGGGGGCTGGCGGGGTCCACCGCGTCTGCTGCGCCGTCACCGTCGCGGTCGACTTCGGGGTAGGCGCCGAGCGTGCGGGCTGCCCAGCGGTTTTCGGTCTTGAACTGCTCAACCTTCTTAGCTTCGGCACGTAGCGGGCGGCGGATCTGGCGCATGCGTGCGGCACCGTCGGGGCTACCTGCGGCGCGGTAGAGGAACGCGGCGATGGTGTGGCGGGTGGCGTACTCGTCCGGGTGGAAGAGACCGTCATCCCAGCCGGAGGTGATGCCCGCGTCCGCCGCCCAAATGTATGCGGTGTAGTCGGGGTCGGTGGTGGCTACGTCCTTGTAGGGGGAGGTCTTGGGTAGGTTCTTGACGGTCGGGGATCCAGCCATGCGGTAGAGCATGCGTACGAGCTGGCCGCGGGTGACGGTTGCGGTGCTGTGGCGGCGGGTGACGGTGTATTCTTCGCTGTCGAGGTAGCCGTGGCAGACCGCCCACACGCCGGGGGTGGCGCTCATGGTGCCGAGGAAGTTGGCGACGCATTCGGCGTAGCTGGGGTC
>NZ_CALJRY010000103.1 GCF_937976295.1 uncultured Rothia sp.
CATGACGCCGCGCAGCGCCTTCGGCTGCGGCGGGAGCACCACCTCAGGGGCGGCAGAGGTGGTAGTCGCGGCAGGGGCGGTGGGGCCAGCAGTATTCGCGCCCTCGTGTGCTTGCTTGTTGGGCTTATCCGCCTCCCCTGCGGAGGCGCCGCCGCGATTGGGCTTTACGCCCGCCTTCTGGGCGCGCTGAACCTGCTGTATCTCATCCAGCAGACGGTTCTTCTCCACCGGATCATTCGAGAGTGCATAATCGGCAGAAAGCTCACGTAGCAACTGCTCGGTAGAGTCCTTGACCGGGCCTTCTTCCTTCTCAAGCTGACGAAGAACATCCTCGCGAGTCAGCTCTTCATCCTCAGCCCCCGACCTGCTCTCCTCGATAACCCTCATCTGTTTCCGAATCACCGCAAAGCTCGGAACCGCACCCACTGCCGGGCGAGTCAGCAGGAACATGAGAACAGCGCTACCCGCCGTAATGATCGCAACCAGAACCTGCGTCACGATAGACGAAGCGGCAGCAGGATGCGATGCGGGGTCCAAAGCAGTGAACGCAGGGAAAAGCACCTGAGACAGACCAAAAACACCGGCGAAAGAGAGCACACCGCTCACAAAGCACAGCAGAAGGTACAGCATCGTCAGGCGGCGCGGATTAATGTACCCGTCTTTGACCCACCCCAGAACAATCCAGAGGAACGGCACCACCAAGATAGCGTCGGGCAGAACCTTCGGCAGGGCATAACCAAGGAACGAGCCGATGTTCACGCTACGACCCGCAGTAATAAGAATCTGGTACGCGTCCAGGAGGAAATACACCAGAATGAGCGTCATACCGATGGAATAGGCTTTACCGAGAAGCTCCAGTCCCCGGTTATATTCCTGCTCCTTCTCGCCAATTATGCCGAGGTTTCTTTTCGCCTCTTCAAAGGCCGCCCTCTCATCATATGTGCGCTTGGTGGCGCCGGGGTTGGTCTGCGATGAGGGTTCGTGCGCAGGTTCGGAAGTAGGGGGTTCGGAAGTAGGGTGCACGAGTCATCCTAACTGTGGTTGGGTGAATAGTGGTTGGGTGAATAAAGGCTGGTTGAATAAAGTTATCGGTGAGCTGCAGGTCCGGGCCCCGCAGGACCCGCGGCCAGAACCTATAGAGCTAGATCAGGTAATCCTCACCGCGGCGCACCCGCCAATCACGGCGCGCCTCCATATAAGAACGCGACTGGCGCGACCACACCAACGCCAACGCCACAACACACACCAGCATGTACGGGCCAGCCACATACACCGGCGTGTACAGCGGCGAATCACTACTGAGCAGCAGCTCAACATCCTGGCTCGGCGCACCATTCAACGTGCCCAGAAGAGCCGCCACCGTCAGCATAATCAGCAAAGAAGCCAACACGCCCAACGCCAACGCCACCGACAGCACCAACGCCGCCCACCGGTAACCACGCAGATACGCCACCGTGCAGAAGGCATGCAGGGCCACGTTACCGAACGCGCTGACCATCAGAAAAAGCACCGGGTAGTACGCCTGCGCATCCACCAGCGACTGGGCGCGCCAGGTGGACAGGTGCGCCAGTTGCGTCGTCGCATACGTAACACCCGTGTACGCAATCAGCACCAACCAGCCCACAGCAATAGCGAACAGAACCCAACCCGCCACAGACACCAGAGTTGGGGCGGCAGGTTTCGTAGGATGCGTGGTGTTCGGAGCAGATGGCGGAGAGGACTCGACGGCGGACATAGCTGAATCTTTCGGATATCGGCTGATAGTGTGCGGACAACGTATGAGCGAGTGTGTGGTGTGAGTGTGTGGCGGCGCGGCGTTTGTCTACCGCGCCGTCTCAAAAACTTTAGGCAAAAGTGGACGGGTCAACCGTCGCAGAAATACTGTCAGGTAGCGACGGAGAATCTGCCTGGTTCGCCATCGCAATTCGCAAGTTATTGAAGCGGTAAATGGTCAGCAACGATAAACCGACCTCGCTCAACCAGACCAGGCCCAAGACAACAAGTATCAGCAGGGGGTCTAGACCCATCGAAACCCCAGCCCAGTCGAGCATCAGCAGCAGGAACGTAATCGGTGAAAGTACCAAGCCCACCGCAACAAACCCAATCAGGGAGCAGATAGCCCAAACGCTATACACGGAGGCGTCCGCCGAATCATGCGGAGGGCGTATCAGCGGCCACATCTGAACCACCAGGTAGAGTGCCGCCACCAGACCGAAGCAAATCGCCAACGGCTGCGTGTACTGAGAAATAATGAGACCCTCAACCAGAATCAAAATACTCAGAATAACGGCGCGGACTAGGAGGTTCTTCTTGAGCTTCTGCTTGCGTTCCTTCACCTCATCAGCGGTGTAGGTGCGCAGAAAAGCGGGTAACTGACCCTGCCCCGGGAACGGCGGTAGAGGACCCGTCGGGTGCGTACGCACCACAATCGGCGGGTTCGTACCATCCTGAATGATGACAGTAGAAGTCGCTGAAATAACCGGATGCGAACCAGTCACCATCGGCGGCACGTTCAGCGGAACGGACACCTCCGGCGTGGCAGGAGTAGCGTGGCGGATAGGCGCCTGATAGCGAGTCTGCACACTGATATCTTCATCCGGGTGTTCTGCGGATGAAGCGGCATCTGTGTTCAGGTGTGTAGCGCCCATGGGTGGCCTCCTGGCAGGTGCGGGTCATGTTTCTGTCTCTACCGTATCACGCGTACTTTAGGGGAATCTGAGCAGTGGCTGGGCACCGCTGAGAGCGTGTCACACCGCCGCTTATCGCCCCGTCATCACCGCGTCATCACCGCGTCAGATATTACCCGTCAGAGGCGCGGATGCGGGAGGGTCTCCTCCCATCGGTGCACGTTACTCGTTGGGGCGCGTTAGCTCTGCTCGGCTACACGCGAAGCCTCCGCGTTCAACTCCTCGGCGTTCGACTCCTCAGTATTCGGCCTCTCTGGATTTGGTTCCTCAGCCTTCTGCTCTTCTGAGCTCTGCTGCTCCGAGTTCTGCTTCTGTCGCGTCAAACGCAAGCTCCTACGAACCGCCAAACTATAAAACAGCGAGAACAGGAGCTCCAACGCGAAGGACGCCACGACCGTCAGCAGGCCCACCGTATAGAACATACCCACACGGTCCAGCAGAATCTGCGGGCCCCTCACCGCCACAAGCATATAGACAAAGAACGCCGTCATAATCGTCGCCGCGACCCCGGATGCCACATTCGCCAGCAACACCAGCTTCACCGAACGGTTCGCCCGGTAAATCATGGCAAGCCATGTATGCATCACCAGGTAGACCAGCGGCACCGCACCAATCGGGAAAAGCGAGACGCGAATGAAGTAATAAACAATAATCAGCGAGGGCACGACCAGCAGCAGCACACGCACCAGGTACAGGTTCTTAGCCGGCAGTGGGTAATCACTGGCGACATTCCAGAACTCCTCAGCCTGCTGCTCCAGCTCCTCCATAGCCTGCAGCTGCATAAGCTGCGCCTGAGACATACGCTCCCGCGGCACAAGATCCGAAGAACCCGCCACCGGCGCAAGCTCAG
Source organism: uncultured Rothia sp. (assembly GCF_937976295.1). GTDB lineage: Bacteria > Actinomycetota > Actinomycetes > Actinomycetales > Micrococcaceae > Rothia. The sequence goes on from NZ_CALJRY010000103.1 coordinate 3,538, forward strand.
CAGCAGAAGCCGGTTTGCCCCGACGCATACGAGCAGATTCAGCCATCTTAGCCCTCAAAAATACCGCGAGAACGGTCCTTACGCACGCTCTCAGCAGGGAAAATACGACCGCTCATGCTGATGTACACGCCCGGCTCCAGCAGGTTCAGGGCGGCAATAGCGGCACCCAGGTTGAAGCCGGCATCCGAACGGGCCATCACGGCGGGCTGCATCGCACCGGTCAGCACCACAACCTTCTCGCCCAGGTCAGCGTGCTCCACCAGGTAGCGGGCGGTCTCCGGCATGGTGTCGGTACCGTGAGTGATGAGCACCTGGTCGTTAGTGACAGCGTTCAGCGCCTCGGTCAGCTCGGCACGATCCTCATCGGTCATGTCCAGGCTGTCCTTGCCAATCAGCGGGCGAATATCGAAACGCACGTCAGTGATGACGCGGTCCAGCAGGTCCTTAGCGGCAGGCTCACCAATATCCATGGTGCCCGCCACCGAGTAGAACTTATCGATCGTGCCGCCGGTGGCAAGAATCGTGATTTCTTCGGGGTTCTTAATGGTGACGCTCACGGGGTTTCCTCATCTTTTCGGGTCAACGTACACGAATCAAACCTGCCAGGCCAACCCGGCAAGATACGCCCCACCACACGGGATAAACACGGGGTAAAACCCCGCACATGAGGGTGAAGACGCAAAAACCCGCCGACCCCCGCAAAGCGGGAGGCGACGGGTCGGCTAGTGCGCCCTGTGGGGCTCGAACCCACGACCTGCGGATTAAAAGTCCGTAGCTCTACCGACTGAGCTAAAGGCGCTCCTATCCACACAAAACTGAAAGTGTGCAGATAGAAATACTATACACTACCGGCTCCCAGCCGATGAACGGTACACTTGGAAATCCTATGTCTACACCCGCAGCATCAACCGGCGCCTCCGGGCGCGCACGTTACCGCACCCACCACCGCCCCGTCCTCTACTCCGCCGAGAAATTTGAACGCCACGAAGGCGGCATGGACCCCGCCGCACGCGAAGAGGCGGCACACGCCTCCGCACGCATCCTGCTGATGCGCGGACGCGGCACCGACGAGCAGATGACCGAGCGGCTCGTTAGCTTCACCGACGACTACGGCATTGAGATGCTCGCCGAGCTCTGGTCGCACGCGAGCGCCCACTCCCTGCCGGGTGCGCTGTGGCGCATGTATTGGCTGCGGGATGTGGTGCATCGTTCACCGCGCGGGGTGAGCCGTGCTTTTGAGCTGGGCATGGCGGAGGATTACCGTTCGCACGTGGTGGCGGGTGTTCCCGACCCGCCGGGTGCCGACGAGGTGGTCCGCACGATTGATGAGATTCTGGCGGGCCTGTACACCGGCGACGTGGATATTGCGATGGAACGTTGCGCGGCGTTTGCGCACGTGGTGGCGTTGGGTATTCGCACCGACTATGCGCGCTCTGCAGGGCAGGATGGTGCGGTTCCAGGTAGCCACGAGGTAAAGCGTGAGGCGGTGGAGCGTCGTGCTCGCCTGCCGCGTCAGGCTCAGCAGATGGAGCAGATCGCGCACGACTTGGAGGCGGTCGCCGCCCAGCTACGCGCCGTTGAGGCTAGTCAGCAGGCTAACGGGGGCTTCGGAGGCTGA
>NZ_CALJRY010000104.1 GCF_937976295.1 uncultured Rothia sp.
CGGCATGGAACCGGTCGGCGTGTAGGTTGCCGCGCGTGCCGCCGCGGTAGCGTGGGTGTCCTCAAACTCGGGGATGACCTCGGCGCTGGGTGCGCGGTACAGGTGGCTATTAGCCCACCACGCGAAGAGTAGAATCACAACCGCCAGGGTGCTGGAGACGAACAGCCACGGGCTGACCTGACCCTCGTAGTAGAGCTTGAAGAACGCGCCGCCCATGAAACCGCCGGCAATCGGGCCGCAGATCGGAACCCACGCGTAGAACCAGCGTGAAGTGCCCTTATCGTGGATGGGCAGCAGGGCGTGCATGAGGCGCGGACCGAAGTCACGGGCGGGGTTCAGTGCGTAGCCGGTCTGACCGCCCAGACCGATGACGAGCACGGCGACCATGAAGCCGAAGGCAAGGGGCTTGAGCACGTCGTTGAGGTTGAGAGAGAGTTCCACACCGCCGCTGATGGACGGCTTGAAGTTCACACCGGTGTACAGTGCCGAGAAGACCAGCATGAACGTGCCGATCATTTCGGAGAGGACGTTGGTGAAGTAGTTGTGAATAGCGGGGACGGTGCCGAAAACGCCGAGCTTAATTTTCTTGTCGGCGGTTGCTTTCCAGTGCGGCAGGTAGTTGAGGTAGACCAGCCCGGCACCAACCATTGCGCCGAGGACCTGGGCGATGATGTAGCCGGGGACTTTCTCCCAGGGGAACTCGCCGTAGGCTGCCAGGCCGATGGACACGGCGGGGTTGAGATGGCCGCCGGAGTATGCGTGGGAGGCGTAGACACCGAAGGTGACGGCGAAGCCCCATCCGAAGGCGATGGTGAAGAAGTTGTCGCCGTGGCCTTTGGAACGGCGAAGTTCGACGTTGGCGATGACGCCGCAGCCGATGGTGCACATGATGAGCGTGCCGAGGAATTCGGCGAGGTAGGGGCTGATGGTGTACACGGGGTGTCCTTCAGGTAGTGAACTGCGGGGTGGTGCAGTGCCGAGCGTGAGGGAGGTGTGGTTTTGTGTGGGTTATGCCGCCTGGGTGACGTGTTTACCCTTTGGCATCTATGGAACCCTGAATACCCTAGAAGGGCAATACTTTGGTGTTATTTCACCCTTAGACATAAGCGGTTTTTCGGGTTTTTCGTTTAAAAATAAATGTGGAAGATGAGGGGAAAACCGGGCATAGTCCACACCTTGGACTCGTCCCTCAATTCGTGGTTGAACCCGTGGGTAAATTCACGGATAAACCCACGAATAAATCCATGGGTAAACTCACGCATAAACCCCCCGATCAAACAACACGTGAACCCCGCCTACACCACCTTCCACCAGCACAGAATGCCCGGGCACCTCGTATGGGGTACCCGGGCAGATTCTATGGTTTTTAGGTTATAGCGGCTTCTCGGCGGCTTGTGCGTGCCGCTACGCGTGGGCTGTTACGCCGCTACTCGGCCGCTACTTCGCGCTCGCCCAGTCGAGAATCGCCTCGAAGAAGCGCTCGCATTCGCTCAGCTGCTCCAGCTCAATCCACTCGTTCGGAGTGTGCGCCTGAGCAATATCGCCGGGGCCGCAAATGATGCTCTGCACGCCGGCGCGCTGGAACTGGCCCGCCTCGGTGCCGTAGGTGACCTTCTGCGGTGTGCCATCGGTGCCCAGCCACTCGTGAGCCAGGTGAATGAGCGGCGCATCATCGGCGGTACCCAGACCCGGTACGGCGGCAAGCAGCTCGTGCTTCACACCCACGCGGGAGGTGAGGCTACCGGGCTCCGCGCCGGTCAGCTTCTCGGCGCGTGCGGCGCGTGCCTGCAAATCCGGCAGAATCACCTCCGAAAGTTCGCGGTCAATGCGCTCCACGAAGGACTCGGTGGTCACCTGTGGCAGGGTGCGCACATCGTACTCCACGACCGCCTGCTCGGCGACGATGTTGTACTGCAGGCCGCCGGTTGCTAGGTTCACGCTACCGGTGGAGTGGGGAATGATGAACGACTCGTCGTAGGGGCCTTCTTCTTCCCACTGGTCCGCCATGTCGGTGAAGAAGGTGATGAATTCGCCGGCTGCGGTGACCGCGTTCACGCCGTGGGTGGCGAGGGAGCCGTGCTTGGGCACGCCGGTGAAGGTGACGCGGCCGCGGTGTGCGCCCTTGTGCGCGGAGATAATGCGCATACTGGAAGGCTCACCAACAATCGCGTAGTCGGGGGCGAGGTTACGCGCCACGAACTCCTCGATGAGGGAGGGGGCACCGACGCAACCGATTTCTTCATCGTAGGAGAACGCGAAGTGCAGGGGAGTGCGCAGCTTCGCCTCGGCAACGCGCGGCAGTAGCCAGAGCGCGACGGCGAGGAAGCCCTTCATGTCGCAGACACCGCGGCCGTAGGCGCGGGTACCCTCCACGCGCAGGGTGAACGGGTCGGCGTCCCAGTCCTGACCGGCAACGGGTACGACGTCCGTGTGGCCGGAGAGGATGAGGCCGCCGCGGGTGGTGCCGTCAGTGGCAGGAATCGTGACCAGCAGGTTAGCGCGGGTGCCGTCCTCGTTGTAGGTGCGCACGCCGCTGTAGCCGTAGCGGGCAAATTCGGCTTCGATGAGCTCAATGAGTTCCAGGTTGGAGGTTCCGGAGACGGTGGGGATCGCGATGAGCTTTTCGAGCCAGGGTAGGGATGCGGGCTGGGTGGTCTGAGCCGTCATGACTGTTCCTTCTGAGCTGTGTTGGATGCGCCGTGTTGGGGTGCTGTGCGCTGTGTTGGGTTGGGTGCGTCGTGCCGTGTGCCGCGTGCGCTTTTATGTTTAGGGTACGCCGCGGGGCGGTATTCGTCGCCTCATGGTCGTCGAATACCGCCCCGTGACCCCTGCGCGGGGTTAGATGCTGTAGTTGTTCACGTTGGAGTGGTCACCCAGCGCGTGGAAGTTACGCGAGTGGTAGACCAGCGGGGTGCCTTCGCAGCCGTTGCGGATGAACTCTTCAACCTTTGCGGTGAAGACGATTGCGGGACCTGCCTCAACGCGGCTGAGCGGGGTTGCGCGCAGTACGCGGCGCACGCCGTGGACGAGGGGCTCGCCGGTGTGGATGAATTCCCAGGTGCTGGGGTCTTCGAAGCGGGGGTAGTCGTGGGTTGCGAAGTTCTTCGCGAGGGTGACATTCTCAGCGTCGAGCATGTGTACGAGGAAGGAGGGTGCCGCCGCAATCTTTGCTGCGGAGCCGCTATTTGCCTTGAGGGAGAATGCGATGATGGGCGGTTCTGCGGCGACGGAGGTCAACGAGGAGGCGGTGAAACCTGCGGGTGCGCCGTTTTCATCAGTTGCGGTGATGATGGCGACGCCTGCGGGCTGGTGGCCGAAGGCGAGCTTGAACTGCTCGGAGGTGTCGGCGAGGGGTGCCTGTGCTGCAATGGGTTCGGTCATAATCGACCCTTTCTTCTGCGGCTGCTTTTGAGGTTCGTCCTGTGGTGTTTGCTCTGGGCGACCCTTTAGTTAAGGGGAGATATGTTTCAGAGTAAAGCTAATGGGTGCTGAACACCTTATTTATTGCCCTATGTTTCTTAGGTGCGCCTTTCATGACGCGGGGCGTGAAATATTACGTCATATTCTTCACCGCTTGGGAGCCTCGATGATGAACTCCGCCGATTGCCCCGCATCAGAGTCTGAGTAGCAGGTTGTGGGTGCTGTCCCTCTCTCTTCTGTGGGGTTTCGCGGGGGTGAAGAGGGCTCTAGGGTATCCTTGCTTGGTACGTGAAAGCGCACCGCGCCCCGTATTTGAGGGGTTTTTCGGCGCGTGAACTGTGGGGAGAAGAGGGTTAATGAGCTGGTTGGCAACTATTCCGCTGCTACTTTTTGCGGTCGTGTTGGCTTTTGGCCCGGGCTATGCGATGGGCTGGGCGTTGCGTGTTCCTGCGCGTCTGCG
>NZ_CALJRY010000105.1 GCF_937976295.1 uncultured Rothia sp.
CACGCTCGGCGCCGAAGCGCCCTCAGCCAGCACGCCCTGCTCACGGGCAAAACCGGCAATTGCGCGGGCAATCGGGTGCTCACTCAGCGCCTCCACGGCGGCAGCATCACGCAAAACAGACAGGGAACGCTCGTTCTTAGAATCGGCAGATTCCGGCGAAATACCGGCAAAATCACCCGCCGACTCGTAGTCACCAAAAGTGCCGTAGAACGCCACAGACATCTCACCGGTCGTCACGGTACCGGTCTTATCCAGCACCACGCGATCAACCGTGCTCGTCGCCTCCAGCACCTGCGCATTACGAATCAAAATGCCCAACTGCCAGCCGCGACCCGTACCCGCCAACAGAGCCGTCGGAGTCGCCAAACCCAGCGCACACGGGCACGCCACCACCAGCACCGACACCGCCGCATTAAACGCCGCAGCACCGTCACCAGACACCAGCCACCAACCGACCAAAGTCAGTGCAGAAATCGTCAAAATCACCGGCACAAACACCGCAGAAACACGATCCGCCAGACGAGCAATCGGAGCCTTCGTCTCCTGCGCGCTCGCCACCAGCTCACCCATCTTCGCCAAAGTCGTCTCAGCGCCCACGCGGGTCGCGCGCACCGTCAACGAACCAGACGTATTGACCGTGGCACCCGTGACCGCATCACCCGGATGCACCTCCACCGGAACAGACTCACCCGTCAACAGGGACGCATCCACCGCCGACGAACCCTCGACCACCACGCCATCCGTGGCAATCTTCTCACCCGGGCGCACCAGGAACAGATCATCCGGCATGAGGTCCTCCACCGGAACCTGCACCTGCTTCGTCACGCCCTGCTTATCGGTGCGCAGCAGAGTCGCCTCCTTCGCACCCATGCTCAGCAGGGTGCGCAGCGCCTCCGAAGAACGGTTGCGGGTGCGGTGCTCAATCGCACGGCCAATCAGCAAGAACAGAGTCACCATGGACGCCGAATCAAAGTACAGTGGCGCATGGTTACCGGTAAACATCGACCAGAAACTACCGTCCGCATGATGCGCATGCGCCGTCAACGCCGGATTCATGAGCAGCTGCGCCAGCGAATAGAAATACGCCACAACCACGCCGAGGGACACGAGCGTATCCATCGTGGACGAGCCATGACGCGCATTAATCAGCGCCGCACGGTGGAACGGTGCGGCACACCAAAACGCGACCGGCGCAGTCAAAACCGCCACAACCCAGCCCCAATTCGGGAACTGGAACGACGGGAACATCGAAATCAAGAAAATCGGCACACCCAAAATCGCCGCATAAATAATGCGGTCGGTAAAGCCGCCGTTCATGCTCGGGGTGCTGTGCTGGTTGCCGCCGCCGGATGCGCTCGCGTTCGTTCCAGCGCCCGCGCGCGGCCCGTTTTTGAGGTGCGCCGTGTAGCCGGCATTGTTGATGGTCTCAACGATCTGCTCGTCACTCACACCCTCGGGCACGATGACGCGCGCCGACTCCAGCGGCAGGTTCACCGCCGGGTCAACGCCGGGGATTTTGCGGAGCTTACGCTCCACGCGACCCACGCAGGATGCGCAGGTCATACCCTGAATATCCACGTGGATGATTCGGGTTGACTCCGTTGATTTTACGGCCGTTCCGGCGGAATTAAAAAGAGAGCGCTCACTCTGTGATGAGGGCTCACGGGTGGTTGGTGAAGGATGTGTAGAAGACACAATACTTCCTCAAAACTCAAAAACGGGAGGGTAGAAAAAGGCACACACCGAGCCGGGGGAGGGGCCCCGAAGGACCCCGCCCCGGTGGTGTTTAGTGCAGTATTAGGGCGCGGCGCCGAGGGCGCGCGAGGGCGAAGCCGCGGGTAAAACCGCGGGTGAACCGCGAGGTTGTGAACGTGGCGAGAGTAAGGCGGCGGCTATGAACACGGCGGCTTAGTGGTCGCCGGGCAGCCCATCCGGCCTGCTCGTATGCGGGCGAATACCGGTCACCTTCGCGCCACGATCAGACACGCCGTAGGCACGCTTCACGGCAGCCCGCGGGAACGGCGAAGCGTTCGCCTTCTCGCGCGCCTTCACGCCCTGCTCATGCTCGGCGGAACGCTTATTCGCGCTCGTGCCGCTACGTCGCGCTGCACCGGGCGCATCCTCACGCGCCGTATATTCGGGGCTCTGCTTCACCCACGAATCGACCAGCGCCGCATCCAGATTCATCTGCCTGGCAACGCGGGCAATCGCGTCGCGCAGGTGCACGTTTTCGGTGCCGACAAGGGTGCGGACCGCGCCAACAACCATCGCAATGTACTGCGGAGGATAAGCCATGATGACTCCTAATCGAGCCGGCTGCCGCGCTAGACAGCGGGGGTGAAGCCAGCCTCCACAATAGCGTCTGCGACGGCCTGGGTGTTGAGGGTGCCCTCGTGCTCAATGGTCACGGTGGAGACGCCGTCCTTGACGACGTCCACGCTCACGCCGGTCACGCCGGGAACTTCGCTGACCTCTTCGCTGACGCTCATAGCGCAGTGGTTGCAGGTCAGGCCGGTTGCCTTAACGGTGGTGGTGCTCATGATGATTTCCTTTCGGTAATGGGTTGAAAACTTAGGGCCGCCCGGTGTTTAGGGGCGGGGCGTTTAGCTGCGCATGAGGCGGGAGATTGCGGCGGTTGCCTCTTTGACCTTGGCCTCTGCGATGGTCGGGTCGCCGGTGCGTTCGGATTCGACGGCGGCGCCGGTCACGCAGTGGCCGATGTGCTCTTCGAGCAGGTTCAGGGAGACGGCGTGGAGCGCCTTGGAGACCGCGGCAACCTGGGTGAGGATGTCGATGCAGTACTTGTCTTCGTCGACCATGCGGGCGATGCCGCGGACCTGCCCTTCGATGCGGCGCAGGCGCTTGAGGTGCGCCTCTTTGTTGGAGGCGTAACCGTACTGGGTTTCGGGCGCCTCGCCGCTGCAGCATGCGCCGGTGTGCGCCTCGGTGGGTTTTTCAGTGGGGGCGCCGGATGCGGTGCTGACCTGGGTGGATGTGCTGTGGCAGCACTGGTTGTTGGTGGTTTCCATGACTCCAGTATATACCCTAGGGGGGTATACTGCAAGGGGGTGTTACGGGTTGTTACAAGGTGAGGGCGCGGGGGCTTGTTGATCGGGGGATTCTTCGATAGGTTACGGCCCTGTCGATAGGTTAGTGTCTTCACCACGGGTTAAAGACCCACGGCGAAGACACTAACCTATCGAAAGTTCTCCCGGTCCTCCCTTTATGAACGGCGAAAAGCCACATGTGTTTCGAGAAGCCACCAAAGAAGTGGCTTTTCGAA